>JASFHE010000042.1:0-18322 GCA_050123415.1 Desulfobacteraceae bacterium
CGTCTTCATTATGCACCTGTATGCCGCGGATTTTACTGTGTATTTCCTGGGGATAGACGGAAACTTCATCTCCGAGGCTGATACTTCCGGATATGGTAGTCCCGGTAACAACGGTTCCAAAACCCTTCATTGTAAAGACCCGGTCAACAGGAAGCCTGAAAAAGTTACCGCTGTCTCTTTCGGGAATCTCCTGTACAATTTTATCTATAATATTGACGAGTTCATCAATTCCCCGTCCTGTTACGGAAGAGACTTCGATCATTGGGGTATTTTCAAGGAATGTGCCCTTCAGGTATTCAGAAACATCTTCTTTTACAAGCTCGATCCATTCGTCATCAACCATATCCCGCTTGGTAAGAACCACCAGGCCGTGCTTTACATCCAGGAGCTGACAGATTTCAAGGTGCTCTTTTGTCTGTGGCATAACACCTTCATCTGAAGCTATAACTAGGGCAACAAGGTCTATACCGGTAGCTCCTGCCACCATGTTTTTTACAAATTTTTCATGCCCCGGAACATCAACAATGCCAAGCTGCTGTCCACCGGGCAGTTTAAGGTGGGCAAACCCCAGCTCAATGGTGATCCCTCTTGCTTTTTCTTCCTTGAGACGGTCTGTATCAATATTCGTGAGGGCTTTTATCAGGGATGTTTTTCCGTGATCAATGTGCCCGGCTGTTCCCAGGATTACCTGCTTCATCTGTAATAAACCTTTCAGGAGATTCGCGTTTAAAAATAGCCGAAAATATTATTTTTACTATGTGTTATTACCGGACATAATCAAAAAATCCAGAAAAAGTAACCATTTTAAACATCTGAATTTATATTGATAAAACGTTTTTGCCGATCATGTCAATCTCAATTATTTTTTATTATGAGTAAAAAAGAGGAAGGAAACGGATATAAGGAAAGATATTATATCCAGAGTTGAGAGTAGAGAAAGACAGTGACCTTCTCTACAGTATCGGGAGCAAAAAAATCCCTTCAGGTAAGGAAGATGACAAATCAAGATTCCTTGTTTTCTTCAGAGTGGATAAAATGCTGCTCCTGGTAGGAGAAGGTCAATAAAAATTAAAAAATACTAGAATAAATCTCAATTTTTAGCCTGGAGGCGAGCCACTAATCCTGTAGTATTTCTGATATAATTACATATGTTATAAACCAGATTTTTAAATGTCTTTGAAAGCTGATCGTATTCCTTCTGGATTTCATTAATATCCAACTTCTCTGTTTTAAGGTCCTTTGAGGCTATTATTATGGCCGAATTGGGCTCATGCCCAAAATCAACAAAGGGGATATTGCCGATACAATCATTTGCTTCAAGAGGGAACAGGATATTACGTCCCCCGGGATCTTTTATGACAATGATTACGCTTCCCTCAGTTATCCTGTAAAGGTCGTCTCCGGCATCAAAAATTCTATTATTTGCACTTTCTTTTTTAAGTTTATTTTCTGCATCGACACTTCCGGAAAAAATGTCAATAGCCCTTGTATTTAAACTCCGCAACCTTTGATCAAGACTTAAAAGAAGCCGCCTGAAACCGGGTGAAAGCTTGGAATACTCCTGATAAAAGGGCTCGGCGTCAAGCAGACACAGTCTCAGGTCTCCTTCCGCGATAACCGATGCATTCCTTTCATATTCCCCGAAAAGAAGAGCTTTGAAGGTCCCGATAAAACAGCCTTCGCCAACTCTGGCCAGGACTAATGGACCTTTGGCAGTCTCTTTAGTTACCCTAACAATCCCTTCATAGACTGTCCAGATCCATTTGCCGTGCTTTCCTTCCCTGACAATAGGTTGCCCATCTTTGAAAAAATCTTCCCTTACGACATAGAGATAGTCGGTAAGGGGGCCTTTTAGAACCGGCATACCGGAACTGTCAACTTTCTCCATAGGATGAAGTGCCAGACTGCTGTTAGGACCTATCTTTTGAATTTTGCCGCTGTCAAGAAGACTGAGTGCATCAAGTACTATATTCATCCTTGCTTTTGTTATTGTAACCTCAATTGACCGGATATCCTCTTCATAAAAGAAATATTCACCAGCCTCCCATCCGAACATGCTGTACAGCGCCTTGAGACCTTTTAATGAGCCGTGAACAGCATTAATCGGATCTCCATGTGAGAAATAGACGATTCCCGGGTGGGGTGTGTAATTGGATGTCAGTTTAAGAACGCCTGTAGCGTTGTTGCCTCCAAGTATCTGGAAAATATCAGGAAGAGATACAAGTGCAAGACTTCCGGAAATTACTATCCTGTTATTCATATTAATTAACCTCATATTATTTTATTAATTTATAACTGTCTGAATAGATAAAAATGATAATGCAAAAATGATGCCCCGAAAAGGCTGTTCTTTTCATGTGTTCAATAAAACAGTTGAACCAGTAAAACAAAACTGTAAATATCAATAAATTTGCCAAGTAATACATATTTTTCCTAATTAATTAATAATATAATTAATATTTTTTAATTAGTGTGACACAGTAAAAAAACAGGAATTTCCTAAAAAAGTATATTATCAGCCTATTCTATTTGCCATAAATCCGATGTTCCTGTATTTAAAACCGACGCTTCATTTAAAAATTTTTGGATGGGCAATTATCTTACAACCTCTATACTCTGACAATCTGGAATTACGGATGATAATCAAAACGGAAAAAGAAATTCTGAAAATGAGAGAGGCCGGGCTTGTTTTATGGGAAGTACATCAGGCAGCCGAAAAATTGATCAAAGATGGAATCACAACAAAAGAAATAGATGAAGTGGTAGAAAGCAGCATAATCTCCCTTGGCGCAATCCCCCTCTTTAAAGGTGTCCCGGGCGAAGTTCCTTTTCCGGCATGTGCATGTATCTCTATCAATGAAGAAATTGTTCACGGTATACCTTCTGGCAGAAAACTTAAATCGGGTGATATCGTAAGTATCGATATTGGTGTAAGGTATAAAGGATGGTGTGCTGATTCCGCTGTAACGCTTCCTGTAGGTGACATATCAGAAGAAAAAAAGACATTATTATCTGTAACCGAAGAATCACTCTGTCTGGCCATCTCAATGCTCAGGCCTCAGATCAGCTGGAATACCATAGCAGTAAATATGCAAAAAAGGATTGAAGCCAAAGGGTATTCAATCGTTAGAGAACTGGTAGGTCACGGAATCGGGAAAGAGATGTGGGAAGATCCGCAGATCCCCAATTACTATGTAAATAATACAAATACATTCAAAATAAAAAGAGGCGCAACCCTTGCCATAGAGCCGATGCTGAACATGGGCCGAAAAGAGATAAAAACCAGGAATGATCACTGGACAATCGTGACTGCAGACGGAAAACCAAGCGCCCATTTTGAGCACACCGTGGCAGTTACAGAAAAAGGTCCTTTTGTCTTGACCTGCGGCCCTGATGGTGAAGGGTGGAGCATGCCGGGTAATGCTGTATATTAAAGTCATGAGAGATTAATAATCTCAGGATGTAATCCCTTATTATTAATCACAATTTTCCCCATTGTGACAGGCTTTGTGAATCTTCGGGGACCCGCACTCCCGGGATTCATATACAGTACTTTTCCCTTTCTGGAAAGATCCGGGAGGTGTGTGTGTCCTGATATTACGGCATCAATACCCGCTGCTGCCGGATCCAGATCTATATTATCAAGGATGTGAATTATATAAAAAAAGTGTCCGGCTATTTCCACAGTATCATTAACCGGCATATTCCTGGTCCATGGCTCCCAGTCTACATTTCCCCTTACGGCATAGGTCGGAGCCATTGCCTTTAATGCTGTCAGTACGTCTTCCGAGCCGATATCTCCTGCATGAATTATTGCATCGCATGTTTCAAGTTTCTGAACTGCTTCGGGCCTGAGAAGCCAGTGGGTATCTGAAATAACTCCCAATGTAAAAGTCATAAGTCTGGTTCCTGATGATTTATTATTTTTAATTGATTCTCATATAAATTCGGCATTCAAACACCAATAAGCTCTTTAGTCAATGTTTCCCTAAAGCTTGATTTACAGATAAAAGTTATTATTGTTCATAAACATGAGCAAAAAAGAGGAAGTTTAAAAGAAAATTATTTTTTCACTCATAACAATCCTCATAAAAGACGATATTCATATATGACTAAAGCCTACTTGACCTTATGATATAAGATGTTATTATCAATTATACTTAATAGAAATTAAAAAGGATTAATAGAATGAAAGAAAAATGGCGTAAAAGTATTGCTGCATTTATTCACGGATGGGTATTTTCATTACTGGTAGCTATACTTATTGCAACATCCATAAAATCTGCCATTGCGGACTGGAACACTGTCCCGACCGGCTCAATGAAGCCTACGATCGTTGAAGGAGACAGGATATTTGTCAATAAACTGGCCTATGACCTTAAAGTGCCATATACAACACACCATATAGCTAAATGGGATAATCCAAAACGTGGTGAAATTGTTGTTTTCTATTCTCCGCAAGATGGAAAACGACTTGTGAAAAGAGTTGTAGGGATCCCCGGAGATACAATTTTAATGAAGGATTCCCAGTTGTACATAAACGGAAAAGTACTTACCTACAGAAATCCTGACCAAAAAGATTTTGAGAATTATCTTGTGGAGGGTCAGTACAGGGAGGACACCTATATTGAAAACCTTGATAATAGAAGTCATCCTGTAATGATTGTAAAGGATCATTCGGGGCCGAGTTCACTTCCCCCTATAAAAGTCCCTGAAGGGAAATTCTTTATGATGGGAGACAACAGGTTTAACAGTTATGACTCCAGATTTTTCGGATTTGTAGACAGAAGATTGATCGTGGGCAGGGCAACAGCCATTGTGATTTCTCTTGATATAAACAATTGGTACAAGCCCCGTTTTGACCGCTTTTTTTCCAGCCTTCCATAAAAAATAAAAAGGAGTTGTCCGCCTATGCCTGACAGAGATGCTGCAGGTCCAATGAAAATTAATCTTTCTGATGAAAGGAAGCAGGGAATACTCAGGGAATTTGCATCTTTCTGCTACAGTGAGTTTGATGAAGAAATAAGCGAATACCGGGCGGAACAGGTCCTTGAGTTTTTCATGAATATTCTTGGCCCTACTGTATACAACCAGGCAATCCAGGATGCCAGGGCATTTATTTCCGAAAAACTGGAAGATCTGGATGCTGAGTTTTTCATAAACGATTCTTTTGACATGTAAACCCATAACATCTGCAGGGATTACAATTATGCCGGAATTCCATTATGACATCGGGATCATTGGCGGAGGTGCAGCCGGTTTGACAGTCGCAGCAGGCTCTGCTCAGCTTGGCGCTAAAACACTGATTATCGAAAAGGTAAACAAGCTCGGCGGTGATTACCTGCATTATGGATGTGTACCAAGCAAAACACTTATCAAATCGGCAAAAGTTTATCACCTTCTAAAAAAACACTAAAAATTTCGGTCTTCCCCCTGTTGATATCCTGCCTGTTGATTACGGCTCAATAGTTAATAGAATACAGGAAGTCATAGATACAATTCAAAAACACGATTCCGTTGAAAGATTCTGCGGTCTTGGAGCAAAAGTGCTTTTTGGTTTGCCCTTCATTTGCGGACCCGCATGCTGTAATTCTTTCGGGAGAAAAAATAAGTGCGAAAAACTGGGTAATTGCCACAGTATTATATCTAAGGCTTGTATACTTCCCCTTTACACCCATGAATTTTGGTATGGGCCTTACAAAGGTAAGATTTACTGATTATTTTATCGGTACCGGCCTTGGAATTATAGTAGGGACATTTATTTTTACATTTTTTATAGGAACCTTGAAAGACGTATGGGCATCAGGCAACTGGGGAGAGCTTATATCCTTCAAGGTATTCGGCTCAATCGCACTTTTTATCTTTTCGTTTTTCATACCTAAGATAATAAACAAGATAAAAGAAGAATTATTGGATACTTTGCGCCTTACTCTGAAAGAAGCTTTGGAAATGAATAAGCTTGAAGCCCTTGCTGTCGCGGAATCAAATTATTCCGAAGTTGTCCTAGAAGTATGAAAATAAAAGATCTCATCAATCAACTGAAATCATCCGGATGTGAATTTTTGAGAGAAGGTAGTCGGCACTCATGGTAATGGAATCCTGCACAGAATAGGAGATCTTCGGTCCCAAGGCATAATGAAATAAAAGACATTTTGGCAAAAAAGATCTGCAAGGATTTGGGAATTCCATTCGTGAGGTGAAATAACTTATTTACTTATTTATGGGAGGGGGTGTTTGATTTAAATAAGCTGAAAGGGCTTAGGCTATTGGACTCTTTTCCTTTAGCCTAATTCACTTTGGTATATCATTCTATTTACTTGGGATAAAATCTGTTTTCAGACTGATTCTTACAAGAGAAAAAATCTTTTCGGTTGATATCCTTAAGTTTATTTCCCCGTCCTTTCTATTCAGGGTAACCGGGACATTCTTCTATAGTGTATTAATGTGTGTGAGTCCCAAAGGGTCTTGGAGGGAATTCTTCCGGGCATTCGAATTTTTTCTCCACAAGTTTAACCATCTGTTTGCCGAGATCTCCTGCTGCTTTCATGCCCTTTTCCAGCTTTTGCAGATCATCAACAGCGCCTGAATACATGGCAGCATAGCTGGCCGGAAGCATCTGTTTTATTTTCTTATCCAGATCTGATATGTATAATCAATATTTGATCTAAAATCCTGTGAAAATACCATCCTGAATTCTTCCGGTATTTCAGGGAAGAACACATTACCTTCCACATGACAGTGAATTACAGATAGATGAATTACATCAGCCTTCGATATCATCTCAGCATATATCTGTCCTCCGCCTGATACAACTACAAGATCTGTTTTATCTGATAAATAATCCAGTGCTGCCTCGACTGAATTAAAAAAACATACATCTCCGCCTGTTCGTTCTTCAAGCGAGCTTGAAACAACAGCATATTTTCTGTTGGGAAGCTTACCAATGGCCTCGTATGTTTTTCTTCCTACAAGAAGCCAGTGGTTATATGTCATGGCCTTAAACAGGAGCTGCTCACCCTCTGCTTTCCAGGGAATCTCTACATTATTGCCGATTATGTTATTATCCGACTTTGCGGCCATTAATGAAATGATCATATTATCACCATCTTGTTTTCATCCCTGTAAAATGATTTGTCGGCCCATGTCCTGCGCCAATGGAAAAACTCTCTTTAATAGCCATTGAAATAAAGGCCTTTGCCTGTTGAATAGCTTTGAGGACCGGATATCCTTTGGCAAGCCCTGCGGCTATGGCTGACGAGAAAGAGCAGCCTGTCCCATGGCAGTTTTTTGTGTTATACCGGGCTTCGGAAAGTATAAAATATTCATCACCATTATATACGACATCGGTTGCCTTTTCATCATCTTCCATATGACCGCCTTTAACAACAACCCAGTCACATCCCATATCGCGGATCTCCACCCCTGCTCTTTTCATATCGTCCATGGAATTTATATCCATATCAAGAATTTCTTCCGCTTCATGGATATTTGGAGTTACTACAGTTGCCAGGGGAATAAGTTCATGAATAACACTTTTACAGGCATCCTTTGACAGTAACGAATCACCACTCTTTGCAATCATGACCGGGTCAACTACAATATTTGCAACTTTATATTCCCGTAAAGTACCTGCCACAGCCCCGACAATATCAGGGCTTGCCAGCATGCCGGTCTTGACTGCGTCAGTACCAATATCATCAAGTACGCTCTTTATCTGCTTTATTACAAATTCAGGATCAACTTCGGAAATACCCTGCACTCCCACTGTATTCTGGGCCGTAAGGGCGGTTATGGCAGAGGTTCCAAAAACACCAAATGCGGTAAAGGTTTTGAGGTCTGCCTGAATGCCCGCTCCTCCTCCACTGTCAGAGCCGGCAATTGTCAGGGCTTTTTTCATTTTACACCTAAAAATTCTTCCATCAGTTTGTGACCCGGATCTATCAGCAGGCTGCTTTCAACAGCATGTTTTTCTGTAAACTCTTTAGTCTGCTCTGCTGATTCAAGTTCCTGCCTGCCTGCCCACGCAAATGGCGCCGGTTCACTGGTATGAGTCTTTTTGACAATCGGTGTGTAATGATCACTAACAACCATGATTCTGTAATCATTAAATTTTTTCAGCCCCTCCAAGGCAACACCCACCACTTCTCTGTCAAAGGATTCAATGGCCTGTATTTTTTCTTTGCAGTTTCCGTTGTGCCCAGCTTCATCTGGGGCCTCGACATGAACAAAAATAAAATCCATATCCTCCAAACCGTTGAGCGCGCCTTCGGCCTTGCCCCTGTAATTGGTATCCAGGTAGCCTGTTGTTCCTTCTACAGGAATAGAGGTAAATCCTGCATATTTTCCTATCCCTTTAATAAGATCAACCGCAGAAATAACTCCGCCTTCCAGGCCGTATGTGTCTTTAAACAGTGGAATAGCAGGAGCCTTTCCCTGCCCCCAGAGCCATATAGAGTTTGCCTCTTTTAAAAGATCTCTCTTTCGCCTGTTATTTACAGGATGGTATTCCAGTGATTCCCATGAGTCCTGTATCAACTCAACAACAGGATTATTCAGATCATGCAGGTATTCAGCCATGTTCCGGTCAAGGACATCGTGGGGAGGAATTGTAAGGGCATCTTTCGGACCATTTTTCCAGACCAGCAGATGGCGGTAAGCTACACCCGGATAGATAGTAGTGCAGGGGATTTGTAAAAATTTTTTCAAATCATTAATAATTTTACAGGATTCTTCAGTTGTAATATCCCCTGAGCTGTGGCTGACCATAATAATTTCATTGTAGGATTTCCTGTCCAGGGTAACCAGGTTCATCCTGAAGGCCACATCATTTTCTTCCAGCTTGACACCCATGCTGGCTGCCTCGAGGGGTGACCTTCCTGTATGATATTGAAAAGGATCATAACCCATGAGGGAAAGGTTTGCCACATCACTTCCCGGTTCCATGTTATCCGGGATCGTCTTAACACAGCCAATACGGCAGGATGCGATAAGGTCCATATTCGGAGTATTTGCCACCTCAAGGGGGGTCTTCTCCCCAAGTTCTTCAACTGGATAATCCGCCATCCCGTCACCGACGAGGATGAGATATTTGGTTTGTGAATTACTAACCATATAAATCTTTCTTGCTTTTAATAGTTTTTATGATTCTTAAAACAGGCGCAAGGCACAGGGTTCAGGGCACAGGGAAAAGCTTTTTAAGCCTGGCCTTGAGCCTTACGCTCTGTACCTTGCGCCTTGCTTTTACCCCATCACCCGTATCATCATTGTCTTATCCTGAAGCACATCAAGTTTATCAATCTGCTTCAGCGCCTCTGTCACATCTCGTTCAACCGCCTCATGGGTAAGCATAACTATTGGGACAGCACCATCAACATCCCTTCCCTTCTGGATAACAGACGAGATACTTATATTCTTTTCACCAAGGATCCCTGCAATCTTTGAGAGTACTCCCGGTTTATCAAGCGCCGAAAACCTGAAATAATAGGCTGTTTTAAGATCCTGTATGGACTGAATCCTTACTGCCTGACCGGTTGAATCAGCAAAACCAAGAGGACAGACGGTTTTAGAGGAACCATCTTTTATTTTTCTGGCAATGGCCATGATATCCGACACAACAGCGCTGCCTGTGGGCTTCCTTCCTGCGCCCTGGCCGTAGTAGAGGGTTGGGCCAACATAATCGCCTTCAATAAAGACTGCATTAAAGGCCTCATCAACACTGGAAAGGATATGTCCCTTTGGAAGCATAGCCGGATGCACCCTGGCCTCAACCTCACCGCCCAGGTCTCTTGCTACTGTGAGAAGTTTTATGCAGTATCCGAATTCATCGGCAAACTGTATATCTTCCTGCGTCAGTCTATCTATACCCTGTCTGAATATACTTTCAAAGGGGGCAGGCACACCATACGCCAGAGAAATAAGTATGGCCAGTTTATGGGCCGCATCAGTCCCGTCTACATCCAGTGTAGGAGGATCTTCGGCATACCCAAGCTTGATCGCACCGTTTACAGCGTCTTCGTATGCAAGACCGTCCTTTGCCATACGTGTAAGTATATAATTGGATGTTCCGTTCAATATACCTATTATGGTTGTGGTATTATTTGCAGCAAGCCCTTCCCTCAAAGCAACAATAACCGGCATACCACCGCCCACAGCGGCTTCGTAACCGAGGTTAACACCCTTTTGGGCGGCTGTCTCATACAGTTCGTTTCCAAACTCCGCCAGAAGTGCTTTATTGGCTGTTACTACATGCTTGCTGTTATTCAGTGCAGTGCTGATAAACTGTTTTGCTATTGTTAAACCGCCTACAAGCTCAACAACAATGTCAATCTCCGGGTCATTCAGCAATCCGGCGGCATCATTAGTAAGCACTCCTTCAGGAAGAGTAATGCCACGATCGGATTCAAGATCAAGATCCGCGACTCTTTTCAGGACTATATCGAGACCGACTCTTTTACCAATTATCTCCCTGTTGTTGAGGAGGATTTCTGCTGTCCCGGCTCCTACTGTACCGAACCCTATAATACCAACATTAACCTGCTTCATTTTATATCTCCTTGAATAGGAAATCCCGAGGTTATTAAAGAACCTGCTTTATTCCCCTGATTGCCTGCCTCGTCCGTTGAGGATTCTCCACCAGCGCAAACCTTACATACTCATCGCCGTATTCACCAAACCCTCTTCCGGGTGATACAGCGACCTTTGCCTTTTTAATGAGCATTTTTGAGAACTCCACAGAATCCATCTTTCTATACTGTTCGGGTATCCTTGCCCATACAAACATTGTGGCCTTTGGCTTTTCAATATGCCAGCCTACACGGTCAAGACCGTCAATCAGCGCATCTCTCCGCTCCCTGTAGATCCCCACAATATCTTTTACACAGTCATCGGGTCCGTTAAGCGCGATAATTGAAGCAATCTGAATGGGCTGAAACATACCATAGTCAAGGTAACTCTTAATGCGTTTTAGGGCAGCAATTATTTTTTTATTCCCCACACAAAAACCGACCCTCCAGCCGGGCATTGAATAGCTCTTTGACAAGCTGAAAAATTCGACACCAATCTTCTTTGCCCCCGGCACCTGAAGGAAACTTGGAGCTTCATAACCGTCAAAAACAAGGTCCGCGTATGCCAGATCATGGACAACGATCATATCCCTTTCCCTGCAGAATTTTACAATTTTCCTAAAAAAGTTTTTATCCACAACCGCTGTAGTTGGATTATGCGGGTAGGAGATAATAAGCATTTTTGGATTCGGCCATGTCTGTTTTGCCGCGGCTGTCAGGTCTTCAAAAAAATCCCTGTCAGGGCCTATGGGAATACTCCTGAGATCACCACCCGCGATTATCACAGAGTAGGGGTGAATCGGGTATGTAGGATTCGGCGCAAATACCACATCACCGGGGCTTATGGTTGCCAGAACCAGGTGAGCAAGTCCTTCCTTTGCTCCCATTGTAGCAATAGCTTCCGTTTCAGGGTCTATATTCACATTATATCGGCGCTTATACCATTTTGATATGGCAAGTCTTAACTTCGGTATCCCTGCAGACGCGGAATAACGGTGGTTATGACCCTTTTTGGCGGCCTCAATCAGCTTATTTACAATATGTTTAGGTGTAGGGATATCAGGATTCCCCATACCAAGATCAATAATATCTTCACCCTCGCGTCTCAACCGCATTTTAAGTTCATTTACTTCTGCAAAGACATAGGGCGGCAGCCTTGTCATTCTTGCGAAATTGAACATCAGCTCATCTCCTTATGCAAATGTTTCTATTAATAATAGAAAAGATAAATTACCCCATCGGCAAAAAAAAATCAAAAATTTAATATTTTGTACCAAATAAAAAACCGGGCTTGATACGCCCGGTTCTTTCGTTTTTATGTTTATTTTTTTCAACTTAACTTCGAAAGACTCACAGCGCATATCTTGTATTCAGGTATTTGTGCCACCGGGTCAAGGGCGGCGGCGTTAGTCAGTATACCTTCTGACTTCATGGTTATTGTGCTTTCAAAACTCATCAAAAATCTCCGGCATAAACAGTGGCGTAGCATTATTTACAATATTAAATAAGGGAGAATAGAAAAAAAAGAAAGTTGAGTCAAGTAGATATTAGACTATCAAAATCAGTTAATTAACCAATACGTTCTTTCGCATTGTTTCGCTTGAGATGACATATATAGTGATGACAAACTTGACTTTTAAAAATTTTAACAGCAATAAATTGCCTGGCACCTTTATTTTAACACTTGTAATACTACGCCTAATGTAGTATGTTGCACGCATGATTAAAACATGGTCTAACAGGACCTCTCAAAGATTTTATGAAGAAGGCAGAATCACAAAATTTCGTGGACTTGATATTGATGCTGCAGATGACTTACTTGCATCTCTTGACGCAACAGAATCCTTAAACGATCTAAGCCCCCTAAAGAGTGTAGGATTGCATAAATTAAAAGGCGACAGAGCCGGACAGTGGGCAATGACTGTAAATGGTCCATGGCGCATCTGCTTCAGGTTTAAGGATGGAGATGCGTATGACGTTGAAATAACAGATTATCACAAAGGATAAAATATGAAAGCTATACACCCAGGACGTATCCTGAAACGTGAAATGACTGCACGTGATCTTTCGGCGAACAAGCTCGCCCTCGCTCTTCGAGTTCCTTCGGGGAGAATAACCCAGATTATCAATGGTAAACGGAGAATTTCAGCCGAATCTGCACTGCGTCTTTCCAGATACTTCGGAAATAGCGCTAGGTTTTGGATGAACCTTCAGACCAGATATGATCTGGCTATCGCTGAACAGGATATCGGGGAAAAAGTCAATATCGAGGTTGAACAGTCAGCACACCTGAATTAACTGTAATAGCCGAGACTTGTCACTGACCACCTCATCTATTAATAATGCCCTTTTTGCCTTCAAAAAACGCAATATAGGGCTGTTTTATAGGGTGGAAACAGAAATTTTACAATTTATATCAATCAGTTGTCGTGGCCCGACCCCATTGTCCAATAATACATCTGTAACCACGAAACACACTAAAAGTTTTTATGTTTTTAAGCCTTTACTTTTTCTGGTTGTCGGTAAGCAGGGATGTCTATGTTCTCTCAGCCGTATCTCTTTTTATCAGATTATATTTCAGTAATTATTTACCGTTCCGGATTAGCCTGCATATATCAGGAAAGAAACCATCACTTACTGGATAAATAAGGGAATGGGGTAAGCTGTTGCCTATCGTAAATAATGTTCAGCAAAATCAAAAATGTTCCAGTTCCATCTCTAGATTCAAGACACGACACCAATTCTTTTAATAAAGATCCAATGGAACCAACTCTTTACATACTCCTAGTCCTCAGATTAGAATGTCACAGTCAAGGACTGACCCCGTTCCTGACCTCTTATCTATTTCAGATCATACTCTGCAGGTCCCCCTTTAGGCTTAAATTATTTCTTTAAATTTTCAAACAGTAACAAAAATAATTTTCGTCAATTCGGATGCCGGATTGTCTATTTTGCCTTAATCTGAGACGGATCAGTTACTTTAATAGATCCTCCACCTGAGGGATTTTTATATATCTCACCAGTGACACAGATTTCCTTACCCACATACATATCCTCGGGCAGTTTATCTTTCATTGAGTCGGGTATTTCAATCCCCACGGCTCCCTGATCCATTACTGCTTTGCCCATACCCAGGATAGTGATTCCCTGATAGGGCATTGTGTCAACAATCTTGCCGCACACGGTTGCCTTTTCACCAATGTGGTTTGCAGCTTCCTCACATTTCATTTCTGCAGCAAAAGAAACAATCGCGGAAAAACAGATAAATCCAATTACCAGGCCTAAACTAAGTACTTTTTTCATAATAATCCTTCCTCCTTTAATGAATAGTTATCTCTGAAATGAAAGCATTATATAAATATTTGAATCCGACGTGAAATCAGCCGGTATTCAGAAACTCGCGACATATTTTTACAGGAAATGCTAAAAACGAATTGATTGCGCCTATTATCTCTCTCATAATTATTAAGTCAAGTAATAGTTTGTTAAAACAACGGACACCCTCTTCCCAGACATTCTTTATTATTGAAATATATGGGAGTACCTTCATATTCAAAACGCTTCCAGTCATTGATATCAAAACTCATGTTTTCTTATTTCCAAGCAATGTGCTTATCCAGGATGTTTCTTCGGAGCATGACAATGCTATCTTCATTGTCATTGTAAGAGGAATGGAGAGCACCATGCCCACAGGGCCCAGGACCCATCCCCAGAAGATCAATGAAAGAAAAACAACCAGTGTTGAAATCCCGAGCCCCTGCCCCATAAACCGGGGTTCTATAAAATTGCTTATGCCCACATTAAAGACAATATATCCTCCTGCGGTCAGTGCAGCTGTCCCGTATCCTGCCTGAACCAAGGCAAGAAGTATTGCAGGTATTGCCGCTATAATGGAACCTATATTGGGAACAAAGTTAAACATAAAGGCAAGCAGTCCCCATAGAAAAGGATAATCAATCCCCAGTATTGTCAGCCATAAAGTAACAAGAATTCCGGTTGCTAAACTCATATACGTCTTTATAACCATGTAATGGTTAATATTCGCCATGATTTCCTTGATGTGATCAAATGTAAACCTCGATCCTTCAAGCGCGGAATTCATTTTAGCCGGCAGTGTCGCTGCCTCAAACAAGATGAAGACAACAATGATAATAATAAAAAAGGCATTACTTAACAGGCTTTTAAGGCTGGCGAGTATCACTGATACAAACTGCATGGCAGCGCCCGGGTCTATATATTCCATAATTTGTTTTTCGGACAAATCTATGTTGAACCGCCCCAGTATTGTAGAAATATGACTAATCAGAACCTTAAGCTTTTCCTGGTACAGGGGAAGTGACTGTGTAAAATCGTGAAAACTGCTTTTAAAAAGGAGTACCAGTAAAAAGACTGCTCCGACAACACAAAGGCTTACAAAAAGTAATGAGACTATCATAGGTATCTTTTTTCTATTCAGCCAGTAAAGAAGGGAGCTTAAAATTATGGAGATAAAAACCGAAAAAAGAAATGGGACCAGTATATCTTTAGCAGCCTTCATTCCCGCGATTATAATCACAAAGCATGCAAGGATCAGCATGACCTTCAATGCATTAGGATTCTTTTTAACATCTGCCATATAACTCCTTATTTAAGCTGGCTGTTTTAAGACAAATATGGATACCCGGTTTTTTCTGACAGCTGACTGCTGAAAGCTGATTGCCCTCATTCCAAAAACTCCTTTTTGAAATGAGAGTTATTTAACCACTCTCAGCCTGTGTGTCTCATGCAGCTTGAACCATAACTCTCTTATTATTACTGCTGCCGCGCCAGCCCAGTCCAGATCATTACTATTGCTTATTTGCATGCATGACTGCAGAAGGTCCTCGTTCCCAGTGTCCAGTCCGAATTTTTTACTTATAAAATGCGTAAGGTTTTTTGATGGATAACTTATATCAGCCTCGGCCAGTCTTGAGATAGCTACCATTTCTTTTTTGCTCATAGTAGAGATTAAAGCTTCCACTGCTTCGGCAACACACTTGGGCTGCTTTACCGCTATCTTTTCAGGTGGAGGATACAAAACCGATTTCATTATATTCAGCACGGTATCGTATATAACAGGGCTTTCACTGGCCCTGGGCCCTCCCACATTTAGTGTCTCTATTTTCCGGACCTCAAGCCATGATTTTATAATTTCAACGGCCTTGTATTCGCTTATTACTTTAATATCGACATGAAGACACGGTTTAAGATGCTTTCTGGCGAGCTTTTTTGTAAGAGCGGAGCCACCCGCTAACTTACCATGACTGAAAAGAAGTGTCCCGTCAGAGTCCATAACATTAAGTTCCGTTCTCTGGTCATAGTCAATCGCGTTTATCTCCTGCATTTTATATCTGCCCGGCAGCCTGCCCTTTTCCGTCAGCCTGCCAAGGGGAACCCATCCTCCGTGTTTAACTCCCATTTCAATAGCCGCGTCCAGCGCTGCCTGATCGGCACCTGTCTGTCCGCCTGAAATTACTTTTTTAATACTCATTCCAAATCTTCTTCCATTTATTTTATTTGTGTCAGGATATTCCATATTCCTTGATTTTTGCAATTAGAATCGGCCTGCTTATTTCAAGAATTTTTGCTGCCTTTGATTTATTGCCATCGGTAAGTTGAAGGACCTTTTTTATAAGTTCCTCTTCGAGTCTCCTTGTTGCCTTTTTTATCGATAATGTGTGCCCGGGTTCAATAGAAGACTGTATTGCCTGTCCGGCGGTTATGGAGGCCGGGAGTTCGGAGGGTGTTATCAGCCTGTCCTTTGCAAGGATAATTGCCCGTTCAATAACATTTTCCAGTTCCCTGATATTCCCTGACCAGTCATGCCCCATAAGTAATGCCATGGCCTCGGATGACAGACCCTCAAGGCCCTTATTGAGTTTTTTATTGAACATATCTATAAAGTGCCCCACCAGCAGCGGGATATCTCCCCTGCGCTCCCTGAGCGGAGGAAGGTGAATGGTCATTACATTTATCCTGTAATAGAGGTCTTCACGAAACCTTCCTTTTTCGACCTCCTTTTCCAGGTTTTTTGATGTGGCTGCAACCACCCTTGCATCTATCTTTTCGGGCTTTGTGCCCCCCAGAGGGGTGACCTCTTCTTCCTGCAGAATCCGCAATAACTTGGCCTGAAGCGTTATAGGCATTTCTCCTAACTCATCAAGAAAGATAGTCCCCTCGTTCGCCTGTGTAAAAAGACCGGGCTTATCCTTTACAGCATCTGTGAAGGCCCCCTTTTTATATCCGAACAATTCGCTTTCGAGGAGGTTTTCCGGTATGCCGGCGCAATTGATTGCCACCATGTTGCATGATGCTCTGCTTCCTCTTGCATGTATCTCCTTTGCTATGAGTTCCTTTCCGGTGCCGCTTTCACCTGTTACAAGAACTGTTGTTTTGTGGTCGGCTACCCTGTCCACAAGGTCAAATACGCTGGCCATTGCCTCGCTTTTTGCAACAATATTTCCAAAGCTGTATTTCTGTTCTATCTTTTTCAGCTTGTCCTGCAGTACAAGGTTTTCCTCCTTAAGCTGCTCTCTTTCTTTTGCTTTTTTAAGTGTAAGGAGCACCTCGTCCGTTTTAAAGGGTTTTGAGATATAGTCATAGGCCCCTTTTTTCATTGCCTCCAGGGCGGTATCCATTGTTCCGTATGCTGACATCATTATATATGTTTTATCAGGAAATCTTTCCTTTGCACTGTTTAAAAATGCCATGCCATCCATTTTAGGCATTTTGATATCACACAGGATAAAATCAAAATCCTTTTCATCCATGATCAACAATGCCTCAGCGCCGTTTGATGCTGTCTCCGCCATATAATTTTCTTTACCAAGCATTGTCTTAAGCATATGCCTCATATTGCGTTCGTCATCAACTATCAGAACACGATTTCCCAGTATTTTCATCTGAAATCTCCTTAAAGCTTTTCATCGGGATCTTCAACAAGGGGAAGACCTATATAAATCATCATGCCCTTCCCCAGGGCGCTTTCGGCTTTTATTGTGCCTCCAAGGACTTCAATTATCCTGTAACATACGGAAAGGCCCAATCCTGTACCCCGGCCCGGTTCCTTTGTGGTAAAAAACGGATCAAAGATTCGATCAATGTCTTCATCAGCTATGCCCGGACCATTATCAACAAAATCAAGCATAATAAAATCGTTTTTATTTTCACTTTTAACCATGATATACGATTTTTCACGGAAGTGTCCGTCTTCTTCCAGGGCATCGATTGAATTTATCAGAATATTCAGTAATACCTGCTGCAGCTGATTTTTATCTGCAAGCACCGTATCTTTATCTGCCCTAAGATCCATTGTAATTTCAAGTTCTCTCATCCTTGACTGCGGTTTCAGCATTTCGACTGTATCAGTGATTAAATCATGGACACTGCAATTTTCTTTCTCTTCTGCTGAACTTCTCGAAAAATCAAGGAGCTGTCTGATAATAATGTTTATCCTGGTTATTTCACTCTCAATACGTGAAATAAAATCCTTTTCTTCCTCAGGGGACAATCCACCCTTATGGATAAGGTCAATATAGCCGAGAACTATTCCTATCGGATTCCCGATCTCATGCGCTATTCCTGCTGCCAGTCTTCCTACGGACGCCAGTTTTTCGGATCTTATTATTTCATTCTGTGCGGCCTTAAGATCGTTGTTTGCCTTTTCGAGGGAAATAATATGATTTTTAAGTTCTTTTTTATTTTCATCAAGCCTTTTAAGCATATTGGAGAGCGCCCGGGAT
>JASFHE010000043.1:0-18285 GCA_050123415.1 Desulfobacteraceae bacterium
AGATAGAAAGAACAAGTACCGAAGAGAAGAAAAAAAAGGTTGAAGTTTTACTTCAGCAGGCCCAGAAAATGGAATCTATTGGAACCCTTGCCGGAGGGATCGCACATGATTTTAATAATATCCTGCAGTCCATAATACTTAATACCGAACTGGCCCAGTTTGAAAACAGCGATAATTCCGTTGTACAGCTCAGAATGGAAGAGGTCCTCAAGGCCTCGAAAAGGGCGACCGATCTTGTTAAGCAAATCCTGACCTTCAGCAGACAAAATGAGCTGGAGTTAAAGCCCCTGAAGATTAGTCTGGTAATTAAGGAAGCGTTAAAAATGCTCAGGTCTTCTCTGCCGTCTACCATAGAAATAATATCAAATATATATAAAGAGGACGATCTGGTCATGGCTGATCCGACCCAGATCCATCAGGTTGTAATGAACCTCTGCACCAATGCCTCCCATGCCATGCGTGAAAATGGAGGCACACTCAAAGTCAGCCTCGAACCTGTAGAAATTCGGCATGAAACAATACATATTTACCCCGAACTGAATCCCGGTCCTTATCTTCGCCTTACTGTCAGTGATACCGGTTACGGTATGGACAAGAATATAATGGGCCGGATATTTGATCCTTTTTTTACAACCAAAGAACGTGATGAGGGAACAGGGCTTGGTCTTGCAGTGGTCTATGGAATTATAAAGGAACTCAAGGGCGCAATCAGGGTTGAAAGTGAAAAAAATCACGGCACTAATTTTTTTATACTTTTCCCAAAAATCCAGAGACCGTTTAAGGCCGATGCTGTTGAAGCTCGTCCTATGCCTGGCGGCACAGAGGTTATGCTTCTGATTGATGATGAAGAAGGTCTGCTCAAGGCTCAGAGAAAGATATTTGAAAGGCTGGGATACACGGTTGAAACACGTTCAAGCAGCATCGATGCCCTGGATGCCTTTAAGGCAGCTCCCGGGCATTTTGATATTGTAATTACTGACCAGACTATGCCGAAGATGACGGGCGCTCAACTGGCAAAGGAATTCATTGCCATAAGACCTGATATTCCTATTATTCTCTGTACCGGTTTCAGTGATGTTATTTCTGAGGAGGAAGCAAAATCCATTGGTATCAGGGAGTTTATAATGAAGCCGATAGTTATCAGCGAAATTGCCTGTAAGGTAAGGGAATTACTCGGCTGACAATGTGGGTTAAGCATTCTGAAACAATTGTTGAGCCTTTTTCAGGGAATCAACATCATCAACGCCCATGACTTCATTTTCATCACCCGCAATTACATAACCTGTTTTCAGACCGTCATTGTACATCATCTCTATCATATCGGTGATAAAGTATTCCTTTATCTCGACCTTTTTGCCGTTTCTTTCTTTTATCACAATGTGGGGCTGTTCGCTTAAAAGCTCGAGGTATTTAAGCAGGGTATCTTTTTTAACCGCGTATATGCCGCCGTTACATATATTGAGCCTTTCCTGTTCATCGGCAGGGTATTTGTTCCAGTATTCCCACTCGATGATTTTTTTAACATTGCTGCCTTCGGTATCAAATACGCCATATTTTTTTTTGTCTTCAGGGCAAAATCCGAGGACACTCAGGTGACAGTCTGTATTGACCAGTTCCATAAATGTTGATGCCTTTACAAGAGGTGTATCTCCCATTGCAACCAGCAGATAATCATAATCCTCGTTTTTAATAAAATCCATTGCAGCCAGCATTGCCCCGCCTGTACCGTTGAGTTCAGGCTGTTCATAGTAGGAAACGCCGAAAGGACCTGTTGTCTTTATTACGTCCTCTTTTTTATGATTAACAACAAGGGCCTTTGGCCCCCGGGGCAGCTTATCAAGTATGCTGATCAGGATAGGATGAGTCCCCTGAAAAACATCGTCTTCCTCCGGCACAAGCGGAAGCAGGGTCTTGTTTCCGTCGTAGCCTGTCATCCTGCTGCCTTTTCCGGCTGCAAATATAAGTGATGCGATCTTTTTGTTGTTATCCAAATTTAATTCTCCTTGTTATCGAATTATGTTATGAAGATAAGGCCAGTTTACAATCATTTTCATAAAATGTAAATTCATTGAAGATATGTTTAACGAATTAACCATACAGCAGTTATGCGCCCTTGATTACAACCGGAACATGGTTGTTACTGCAGGTCCCGGAGCAGGGAAGACCAGGATACTGAGCAACCGGTTTTGTTTTATATTACTTACCGATGACACTGTCTCTCTTCCTCAGATTTTAACACTGACATTTACTGAAAAAGCGGCAGAAGAAATGAAGGGCCGGATCTATGATATGCTCATCCGGCTGGACAGAAAGCTAAAAGTAAAAGGTGATACAAAATTGAGAAACAGGATAAGGAGCGCCAAGGATCAATTTGATAAAAACAGGATTTCAACAATACATTCATTTTGCGCTAATCTCCTCAAGGAGCACCCTGTTGAATCAGTTATTGACCCCCATTTTAAGATTGTCCAGGGTTTCCGTCAAAAGGCTATACTGGACAAGGCTATTGAAGATGCCATGTCTGCAATCTGGGAGGAGAATAAAGATGGACTGATTCCTTTACTGCGTTCATTTGGAGGTAAAAATAATCTGTTTAAGGCTGTTCGGAACCTGACGGAAAATTCATCTGTGTTTGAAAGGGTGCTTGAGACACCAGACCGCCTCTTTAATGCAAAGGACTGGAAGCAGCAGGTTTTTACTGACTATTGCGGTTATATAAGAGACACGCTTGTAGTTCCATACATGGAGGGTCTGAATAATATTGAGGATAAGAATGAGACAACAGAGGAACTCAATATCCTGTTTGAGAGATGGCTTCCTTTAAGCCAGAAAGAAGATGAATCATATGCTGTTCCAAATCTGTTCAAAGGATTAAGAACCCTGGCCGAAACAGACGGCAGGGCCAGGAAAAGATGCAATATAGATAACGGGTTAAGGACACTTTCATATGTGGATATGGTCGAAGAGCACTTCCCTGATATTTTTGTTGACGATAATCCTGATTCAATATTTGAGAAAGAGCTGGGATTTTTTATTAACGCCGTAAAGGTATCTATAGAAAAATATACCCTGGAAAAGGAAAAGATAAACTGCCTGGATTTTTCCGATCTCGAAACAAGGTCCATCGCTTTTTTAAGAGACATGCTGAGGGGTGGTGACCTTGCAAGTCTTAAGAAGATACAGAACCGGTACAAGTATATAATGGTGGATGAATTCCAGGATACAAACAGGATACAGTGGGACATCATCAGGTCACTCTGTCTGGACACCGCAAAACCCTCCGGTAATTCTCTTTTCCCTGGAAAAATATTTGTCGTAGGCGATAAAAGGCAGGCTATCTACAGGTTCCGCGGCGGTGACGTTACAGTGTTTGAAAGGGTCAACAAAGAGATAAAGGATTCAAACAATGATACTGTTCCATTGTTCTGGCAGTCAGACAGCTTATCCGGCAGGATAAAGGAAATCGATGAGGATTTTGATCCTGATACACAAAAGAAAAGATTTGAGTCTCTTTCCATTAGCGAACAGAAAAAAATCATCAACGGCGATATATATCTGCCTCATAATTTCAGGAGTGACGCCGGCCCCATTGCATTCTTCAACAGGACTTTTGAGGAGATATTCAGTAATAAACATGCAGGTGAAATAAAAAATTACGAGACCGCTCCGAGAGATATTTTTTTGCCTGAGGACAAAAAAGATGCCGGGGCCAGAGGATCAGTTACCATATATATTCCATGTTCGGAATCAGGCAAAGGCAACCAGGTGGAAGCCGAGGCTGTTCTGATTACCCGATTGATCGAATCCATTCTTGGCAGGCATGGAACAGACTGTTATGAATATTCAACCTATCAGGATATCAGAAAGAAACTGGAAAACAGGGAAAGGGCAATAGGTATCCTTTTTTATGCCTTTACCCATATCAAGACATATGAAAACATGCTGAGAGAGGCAGGTATTCCTTTTGTTCTCCACAAGGGGAAGGGATTCTACAAGAGCAGCGAGGTAACAGGGATGCTTCAGTTGCTTAACTACCTGACGGATGAAAGACAGGAGATTTCCCTGCTTGGCTGTCTCAGGGGGCAGATATTCGGCCTGAACGATCCGGAGATATTTGATCTTTTTTACGATAAAAAGAGCCCGGCTGAAGGTCTTAATAATTCTGGCATACCTTATATAAAGAAAATCAAACGTCAGCTGGAATCATGGCGACTTTTATCAACCCGGCTTCCCATAACCGAGTTGATAAGAACCATAATATCGCAGCGTTCTCTGGTGGCCTCCTGTTCGGCTCAACCCGGAGGAGAGCAGTGCCTGCAAAATATGGAAAAGCTTATAGATATAGCCAGAAGGTTCCAGAATGAAGAAAACGGTTCATTGCAGGAATTTGTCAGGTATTGTCTTGAAATGGCAGACAGGGATGAAGAGGAAGGAGAGGCTGTTCTTGCTTCCGGCGAAAACAGTGCTATCTCTCTGATGACAATACATGCAGCCAAGGGACTCGAATTTCCGATGGTAATTCTCCCTCAACTGGATAGACGATTTCTCCATTATCCGGTACCCGGAAGGCCCCTCAGGCTATACATGTCCGAAAGGGATGAATCCTTTGACTGGAACAGGCAGGAGGGTGAAATCCCGGTATGGCCGGTTGAGATACAGTCTTTTAAATACCGGAAAAAACCGGGCCCCATAGCACATCTGCTTATGAATCGAAACAGGCTGGAGGAAACAGCCGAAAACAGAAGGGTGTTTTACGTCGGTTGCACAAGGACGGAAAACCATCTTGTCCTTATCGGGGCGGATAGTGCAAAAAAAACTAAAAATGAAAAAACATGTCTTACCTCAGATGACTACAGGGAACACGCCAATATAAACCAGCTTCTGTCTGATATTTATAACATGGATGAAGAAGGCGAAGGAGACTGTAAGAGCAATAATGACAAATTTTCTCCGGTCATAAAAAGATGCACGGTGAAGGAAAATCCTTTTAAGGGCATTGAATACGATCCTGAAAAACCCGATAGAGATTCTTTTGGAGTATATGACGAAGAAATCAAAAAACTGGACCTGACCGATCCTGTAAAATCAAACCCGTATTTCCAGCTCAGTTTTACATCTGTCCGCATTTTCTTAAAATGCCCGGTCCGGTTCTATTATAATTCCGTACTAAAACTCAAGGAGGGGGAATATTCACCGGAGTATATGGATGAAGAATATTATGAAGATAATTCTATAACACAGGAGGCTGAAGAGGATTATGATTCAAAGGATGCCCTGTTTATAGGTAACTTTGTTCATAAGTATCTGGAGAAACATAAATTCGGGACCTGTTTTGACACCACGTTATTTGAGTACGTAAAAAAGAGATTAAACACATCAGGATGCAATATTGATATTTGCCTGGACAGGGCTGAAAAACTGCTTAGAGAGACAGTGAATGACAGGCAATTGACCAGTCTTCTGGCGGACAAAAAAGGATATGCCGAGATACCGTTTCTTACCAGTGCTCTTCCAGGAATTGAGTTCGGGGGAGTCATGGACAGGATATTTAAGGATCCCGAGACCGGGCTTTGGTCGATCATTGACTGGAAAAGCAATGACCTTGGCGAAAAGGTCCCTGATCAGGTAATCAGTGCAAACAGCTATGATATCCAGCTTGCCTTTTATAAATGGGCACTTGAAAAAATTCTGAATGAAAAAGTAGATAAGCAATATATTTATTTTTCAAATCATGGATACCTGAGAGAATGCAACTGGCAGGGAAATCCCCTGGATATTTTTACAGGCATTGCCTCAAAAATAACTGATTTTGAGAACAGCAGTGAATGGCTGAAGAACTTTGGATCATTGAGAGATGATAATCCCGAATGCCGGTTCTGCGGATATAATAACAGCGTGTGTATTTGACTGAGAAATCAGTCTTGGTTATTTATTCTTTATAAAATCTTTCAGGTAAATAATACAAGACACAAGTAATATACACCAGATAGCAACTATTACCACAGCCGCCCATCTGTTGCGCGGAATTTCCGGGGAAGATCCATCCTTATACTTTAAACAGTATTCCTCCCATATACCGGAAGGCACAAGTTTTACTGCAAGCCATATACCCAGAGGAAGAAGTACAATATCATCAAGATAGCCCAGAACCGGAATAAAATCGGGGATTAAATCAACAGGGCTCACTGCATAGCCAATTACACCGATAATAATGAGCTTGGGTAACAGAGGGACCCGAGGGTCCCCCGTCACCTTATAAAGCGCGTAAATGTTGCGTTTGATTGAAGACGCACGCTGCTTTAAAGCTTTTAATTTCATAATGATGAATAAAGTCGCCTAGAAATATATCTGAAAACGGGTCATAAGAATATTTGTATCTGCTTCATTGATAGCTACTCCTCCGCTGTCTCTATCTTCAATTTTAGCAAGGACATAATTCAGGTCCCAGCGAAGGTTTGGATTAAGATACCAGTTAAGTCCAAGGGTCCAGTTGGTTTCTTTTCCACCCTTAATACCATTATCGTTCAGATCAAGCATTGAATATCTTAATGCTATTTCCCACGCCCCCCAGCCAGGTTTGTTGAGATGAAAATCGTTTTTAATTTTTACCCTTGTGAATTCACCTCCGCCATCATCCAGCCGGTATGCACGGTTTTCACCGGTGAGAAAATAACTGCAGAATATATACCATGAAGAAAATTCCGGATCATCTGAAGCCTGTGAACTCAACATGGCATATACATATTCGCTTTGAAGGGAAAGGGAGCCCCTGATAAATCCGATTTCGCCGCCCAGCAGGTCCACGGCATCCACCCCGGGAATATTTCCGGTATCAGCCAGGCGTACATCAGTAATGTGTGTTTCCGGACGTTCCCTCAGCCTTAACGTATTATCGTCTTTCCTGAATTGATGACTGTAGGAAAGTCCAAGATGCAGAAGATTCCGGCCACTGTTACTGTTGATAGGAACTCCTGAAATGCGGCCAGTAAAATTGTAATCCGATCCGTCTTTAAAACCATCACCCGTATCATCCACATCTTTCATAATACTCAATGACCATGCAAGTTTTTTATCCGCTGTACTGTTTATTATTTTCACACCTGTATTTCTGTTCGGTACAAGTGCGGAGACAAGCCCCTTTTCCATAAAAACAAGGTACATTACATTATTAAGCTGCTCCAGTGAAAACGGCTCCTTCTGGTGCCCGAAACGTATCTGTCCCAGGTGGGGGATTTTTTTCATACCTACCCATACATCCTTGAAGTCCGCATCCCCGCCAGCGAAATCATACTCGGCCCGGAATATAATATCATTGTAGATGGTCCCTGAAAATTCAATCCTGGCCTGCCTGAATTCGGTTCCGCTTCCTTCAAGCAGGGTATCGCCAAATGCATTATCAAGTTCCTGATCGGCGTTGATTACTGCCCAGTCATTCAATATCCTGCCCACAAATTTAACATCAAATGCCTTATCCTCACTGCTGAGCCTGAAACCGTTTTTCCATTGAACTTTTATGTCAGTATTTTTTTTCTTTTTTAAAATCTGTTCTGATAACTCCTGGTACTGGGCATCTGTAATAGCCTTGTTTTCATGTAATATCTTGAGAAGATCACTGTTTGGATCGCTATTCTCAGAACCGGCAGCCGATGTCTGTACGACGAATATCAATAACAGCATGATTCCACACATGAGCACCATTCCAACTCTATGCATATTTTTTCCTCCCTGAGAAGTATTCAAAAAATAATATTAAAGTAAAAGATCGATTATTTTTTATTCTTCGGATAAAGGTCAAACACTGAAGAGGGTGACTCCACTATCCTTTTTATGTTTTCATCAAGTTCTTTTTTTACGTTTTCATCCTTTTTCCCCCATGCTCCTTCAATCTTTTCTATGAGTTCATCGATCTCACATGGTTTTGTAAGATAGTCATATGCCCCGAGTTTCAGGGCTTCAATAGCCGTATCTACAGAACCATGACCTGTAAGTATTAATACCTGGGTCAGCAAATCCATCTTTGCTATTTCTTTAAGGGTCGCAATGCCGTCCAGACCCGGCATTTTGATATCAAGGACAACCACATCAAAATCCTGCTTTTCAAGTTCCTGCAGGGCACTTTCTCCGTTGTCCACAGCCGTTACCCAGTATCCTCTTTTATTCAGCAATCTGGCCATATTACCGGTAAAAACAACTTCATCATCTACGAGCAGTATTTTACTTCCGATCATATTTGCCTCCTTTCTGTCTTATAAGGCCGGTTTAACCGACCTCATCTTTGCCTGTCAGCTTCCTGTTCCTGAATGGAAAAATCAACAGGCAGAAAAATGTTAAATTCAGTACCTTCACCGGGTGTGCTTTGAACGGATATTTTCCCTCCCAGGTTTTGAATAATGGTATGACAGATGGACAGGCCAAGCCCGGTGCCTTTTCCTACCGGTTTTGTTGAATAGAATGGATCAAATATATATACGATATCCTTTTCCTGTATTCCGCAACCGCTGTCAGCTATGGCTATAGACACACCTTCCGGATTTTGCTCTTTTTTTGTAGAGATGCTGATGGATCCGTATGGTTTTCCGTTATGAGCATCAATGGCATTGGTTATAAGATTGAGAAATACCTGCTGAAGCTGTGAGATGTCAGATTTTATCCTGGGTATATTTTCATCAAGGGCAGCCATAAATTTTATGCCGCCTGTCCTGGCCTCCCTTTCCATCAGGTCAATGATCTCGACAAGAAACATATTTAAATCAACTGTCTCGATAATTGATTTTGTCCTTTTTGAGAATCTCAGCAGATTATGGGTTATACGCTTGCATCTGTTAGCCTGTACAGCAATCTGGTCTATTGAGGTAATGAACTGCCTGACAAACTCTTCGTCATTAATTGTGGAATCTTCATACTGGTCGAGAAGGATCTGCCTTTCGGTCATGATGATAGCTACAGGATTATTTATTTCATGTGCTACTCCGGCTGCAAGCTCTCCTATGGATGCGAGCTTGCTGGCCTGAAGAAGCTGGGCGTTCAACTGCTCGGCTTCATGATCCCTTGTCCTGATAATTTTTACCATATAACGGGTAATGAATATTGCGACTATAATAATACTGAGAGCACTTATATGGAGGAAGATAAGATTCATGTCTGTTGCATGGTTGATCTCGGAAAATGCCTCGGTATATTTCTGCCTGATGACCAGCATCCACTCAGGTTTGGAGATCCATGATTTACCTGTTATGTATTCCGATGAATTTTTCTCTGCACTGTCTGTATGAATATCAACAACCGTGCCGCTGAAACCAGTTATATCAACGTTTGATTTTTCCATGATTCTGCCCGAGAATCTCGGGCTTGTCTGAAAAAATCCCAGTCTGTTTAAAAGATACACTTCACCGGTTTCACCTATTTTTACATTCTCTACAAGGGTTCTGAATACGTCGGTGTTTACAGTCGCACGTAAGATCCATTTCTCATTATTATCAGGCCTTGCTACTGCTATGATAAAGTGAGGTTCATTCCTGAAGCCGGTAAACATGTCGCTTATATATATCCCTTTTTGCATTACTTCTTTAAACCACTGTGTGCCGGAATAGTTTTTATCAATAAGGTCATAGGGGCCGATATATGCGAGGTGTTTTCCTTCATCATTTATGAGACCGATGTCAGTAATCGTCCGGGTTCTTCTGTTTATATTCTCAAAAATACTCTGAAGATTTCCGGGGGATAGCAGGTATTCTTTTGAATTGGCATAGGAGATAAGAGTGAGTTTTGAACTCTGTTCAAGCAGAAACTGTTCAATAAACCTTTTATGGTTTTCAACCTGATCACGAAAACTCTGGGTTATTCTGGACCTGGCGAAATGTGTGTAATATATTGTGAGTCCCCATCCTGCAAGAAGCAACGGAACAAGGGAGCAGATGATAGTAAGAAAAGTAAACTTTCTTAAAAGATAGGAATAGAAGGGCTTTCCTCTATCAGGTTGCAGGTTGTTTTTACTTTCTTTCATCTTATACCTTCCGGGATCAATCTGGTTGATTAACTATTTATAAATATCAATCTCCGTTCTTTTCATTAAGACGGTATGTCAGCATACCGAGCTCAATTGAGATATCCTGACTTACTACAAACATATTTTCAGGAACTCTCACCGGTCTTGATGCGAGATAGAGAGCAGCCTTGATCCCCAGGAGGTCCAGTCTGTCTATAATACTTTGAACCTCTGATGGTGGAAGGGCTATTATGGCTATATTGTCCAGATGGGGATCAAGGGTTTCTTCAAGGTGATCAATATGAAAGATACTTACGTCTCCGGATATCTTCTTGTAAACTTCCGGATTTTTATCATATATCTTGTTGATATTAAAATTATTAGACTTTAAAGTAAGAGAGTTCATCAATACATCACTGTATTGGGCGCTGCCGATCACTACCAGTCCCCATTTTCTGTCCAGGCCCATGACTCTGCCAAGCGCGTTTTTTAATCTGCTGACATTGTATCCGACGCCTCTTACTCCAAAACAGCCGAAGTAGGACAAATCTTTCCTTATCTGTGCCGGGTAACGTCCGTCAATTTCAGCTAATTCCATAGAAGTAATATATCTAAAACCTTTCCTTTCAAGCAGGTTTAATGCTCTGAAATATATCGAAATCCGTCGAATACAAGAATCTGATATTTTTATTGATTTTATTCCCCCGTTAAGATTGGCAACCACAATAAAACTCCTTTGTAATACTTATAAAACTAAAGCTGTTACATTTATTGCATGTGTTCATCTTCCGGTATCAACACCATGACTGCTTCTCCTTTTGCTGTAGTGATACCGGAAGCGGACACTGTTGCATGCAATATTATTTTTCTTCTACTGATTTCCTGAACCGAGGCACGAATTTCAAGCTCCACTCCAACAGGGGTCGGTTTAATATAGTCCACTTTGAGGGACGCAGTAACAAATCTGGGCATTGGTTTTTGCCCTATGTCAAAGCCGTCTTTTTTTAGTTTTGCAGCTGCGGCCGTTCCTGCACAATGACAGTCAATCAGTGAAGCAATTATTCCGCCATATAAAAAATCAGGGAAGCCCCCGGTCTTGCTTTCATCAGGAGTGAAACGGCATACGCCCTCTTCACCATCCCATTGACTTTTTATATGCATTCCTTTTTTATTTAACCTTCCGCATCCGTAACAATACGAATAATTATCCGGATAATAATCCTGAAAATACTTTTTTGACATTTAATTTAACTCCGATTAAAGACTCATAAACACAAACTATGCTGCAGCCATCTCGAACTTTTTCAGATCAGAGTTTACAATCAAATCGGCTTCAGTAAGGGATTTAACTTCACCGACAGTTGTATCCGAAGAGATTTCCTTCAATAAAAGCCCCTTCGGAGTGACCTCAATGACAGCCTTTTCAGTAACTATAAGTTTCACAACTCCAACTGCGGTTACCGGAAGAGTAAGTTTTTTGAGTATTTTAGGCTTTCCTTTGTTTGTGTGCAGTGTTGCTATTATTATTTTCTTTGCCCCGGTTGCAAGGTCCATTGCACCACCCATTCCCGTGATCATTTTTCCCGGGACTTTATGACTGGCAAGGTTTCCGGCTTCATCAACCTCAAGGGCTCCGAGAACTGCGGCATCAACATGCCCGCCGCGAATGATGGCGAATGATGTTGAGCTGTCAAAATAGGACGCTCCTCTTCTGGCAGTAATATATGAGCCCCCTGCATTTATAAGATCAGGATCCTCCTTCCCTTTTTCAGGAGCCTCACCTACCCCGAGCATTCCGTTTTCCGACTGCAAAAAAATATCAACTCCTTCAGGCAGATAATTGGCCACCAGCGTAGGCAGACCAATACCAAGATTAACCACATCGCCGTCCTTTAATTCCCGGGCGATTCTTTTTGCAATAATAGTCTTTTCATCACTCATTTGCGTTACTCCTTACTATATAGTCTACAAATATTCCGGGCGTCATAACCATGTTGGCATCAAGTTCACCACGTTCGACAATCTTCTCTGCTTCAACAATCACAGTATCAGCAGCAGTGGCCATAAGCGGATTAAAATTCTGTGTTGTCTTGTTATAAAAGGTGTTTCCAAAGGAGTCGACAACGGTACCACTAAGAATGGCGACATCAGCCTTTATCGGTAATTCAACCAGGTACTCCCTGTTGTCTATCTCTATGGACTGTTTGCCGTCTGCAGCTTCCGTCCCGACGCCTGTAGGAGTGAGTACTCCACCCAATCCGGCACCCGCAGCACGGATCATTTCGGCCAGACTCCCCTGCGGAACAAGCTGAACCTCAAGAGTCCCTTCCATCATCTGCTTTCCTGTCTCAGGATTTGTTCCGATATGAGACGTAATCACTTTTTTAACAAGTTTTGCCGCTATAAGTTTTGAGTTGCCGCGACCCGGTGTGCCTGTGTCATTTGATATAAGCGTGATATCCTTCACACCTTTCTCCACAATGGCATCTATTATTCCAAGGGGTAATCCAACGGAGAGAAAACCGCCCACCATCATCGTAACACCGTCATTTATCCTCTCAACAGCCTCATCCAGTTCTACAATCTTATTTTTCATTTTGAATACCTTCCCGCTAGGATTTCAGCATATTGGTCGCAATAACCAGTCTCATAATTTCCGAAGTGCCCTCATATATTTCAGTAATCCTGGCGTCACGGCAATGTCTTTCCATTGGATATTCCGTTGTATAGCCATAGCCCCCGAATATCTGCAGGGCCTTGTGGGTAACACGATGGGAGGCCTCCGAAGCAAACAGTTTCGCCATTGCACACTGTTTTGAGTATTTCTGTCTGTTGTCATCGTTCATCATGTCTGCTGCCTGATAGGTAAGTAGTCTTGAGGCTTCTATCTCAGTAGCCATATCGGCGACCATCCATTGTATGGCCTGAAACTCGGATATGGACTTGTTAAACTGTTTTCTTTCCTTTGCGTAGGCAATAGCTGCTTCCATTGCCGCCTGGGAAATACCAACCGCCTGAGCTGCGATACCAACTCGTCCGCCATCCAGTGTATGCATGGCTATTTTAAATCCTTTGCCTTCTCCTCCAAGCAGGTTTTCTTCGGGGATTTCACAGTCTTCAAAAATTAATTCCGTGGTAGAGGAAGAGAGCAAGCCCATTTTCCCTTCAGCTTTTCCTACGGAAAATCCCGGTGTACCTTTTTCAATTATAAACATGGATAGTCCCTTATGACCTGCACCCTTATCTGTCTTGGCCATTATTACCGCTATATCAGCAACTCCGCCGTTTGTAATAAATGTTTTGGAACCGTTAAGAACCCAGTTCCCGTTTTTACGTTCTGCCTTTGTAATGGTTCCTGATGCGTCAGAACCCGCTCCCGGTTCTGTAATACCAAAGCAGCCTATATGTTCACCTGTACATAATCGGGGCAGATATTTCTGTTTCTGTTCTTCTGTTCCAAAATAAAATATAGGTGAAAGACAGAGAGAATTGTGTGCGGATACAGTAACACCTGTGGAGGCTCCACCCCGTGAAATCTCCTCAATAGCTATTGCATAGGAGATATAGTCCATTCCCGCGCCGTTATACTCTTCAGGATACACGATCCCCATAATTCCCATTTCACCCAATTGTTTTACCTGTTCCATTGGAAACTTTTTCTGCCTGTTATATTCAGTGGCTATTGGTATTAATTCCTTGTCTGCAAACTTCCTGCACATCTCCCGAATCATTTGATGTTCATCTTTTAATTTAAATTCCATTTTAATTTCTCCGTTTTATTTATATTTTAATAATTGCCATAACTTCCACTGCTGATACTTTGTTAAATTATATGGCAAAGTCCATGCCATGTTTCCGCTGAAATTGGAGAGCTGTAATATCTTGAAAATACATACTAAAAACTAAAATATAAAAATCAGAGTTGTTGAAGAATGAGATTTGTAAGCAATTTGCAGACAGTGGGTGGGTATTGAGGGTTTCTATTTAGTAGACTTTAAGACAGGACCAGTACTCTTTATGAACCTCAATGGCTTTTTTCAGGCCGGGCAAACTTAAGGGATTTACATTTTTAACACGATCAATTTTTTGAGGTGAAAGGGTCGGAATACCAGCAAGTTCCTGCATGACCCTTAACCCGCATTTCCTGATCCCGTTTATGCTGTAACCGCCCTCCATTACAAACAGGAGCCTCCCTTCACATAATTCCATTGCCAGGTTTTTCAGCATATTGATCATAAGCGCATATCCTTCAGGGGTTGCATTCATCTTTCCAAGGGGATCTTCATGATAAAGGTCAAACCCGAGAGATACGAGAATAATGTCGGGTTTGTATTCTCCTGCTACAGGGCAGAGCATAAAATGAAATATCTTCTGATAATCCATATCGGTATGCCCCATGGATATGGGAATATTTATAGTGTAACCTTTACCCGGGCCATCCCCGGTTTCACCCAGTTTCCCGGTACCGGGAAAACAGGGAAACTGGTGAACGGAAAAATAAAGCACATCATTCCTGTCATAGAAAATCTTCTGTGTGCCGTTTCCATGGTGAAGATCAATGTCAACAATAAGTACCCTCTTTGCATTATACTGTTTTATTGCATATTCGGCACCCAGGGCAATGTTATTGAAAATACAGAAACCCATTGCTTTATCAGGCTCAGCGTGATGACCGGGAGGCCGGATAAATGCTATCCCCCAGGGTCTGGTTTCCGTACGATACAGGTTGTCTATCAGGCTGAAAACTCCTCCGGCTGCAAGCCTTGCAATTGCGTATGACTGTTCCGTTGTCTGCGTATCAGGATCAAGCGAAGATATTTCAATGCCGGATGTTCGAGCTACCTTTTCTATATATTCCTTTTTATGAACCCATAACAGTTCTTCATCAGTCGCAGCTCTTGGTGTTATAAGAGCTATCCTGTCAATAAGGGGATTTTCTGAAAGTATACTGCCTATCGCAGGGATTCTCTTTGAGCTTTCCATATGAAAGACACCCTTAAGATGATTCTCAAATATACTGTCCCAGACCACCGGGATCTGCCCTGTGCCATTTAAAATCATATTGGCTGTTCGTATGCTACCTCCCTCCTTCAGGCCTTCCCGAAGCATTGCTGACTCGGGTATTTTATTTGAGTAGTTCTCTAACAGACTTTGCGTCAGTTTCCTGAGAACACTGTTTTTACCGGGGCTCATGCAGATTGAAATAACCAGTAATACAGCTTTTCTTTCCGGGTCACTGGGATTGTTATTTTTTGTAAGATGCCTGATCTGTCTCCGGATACTTTTCTCCATGGCCTTTTCAAGGCTTTCCGGCATGACTGAAAGATTCATTGCCATAACGGCAATATATAAAAGCAGTTTACCTTCGGGTGTTTTCAGTGAATAACCATATGGATGCCTGTAACTGAATCCTGTTGATTTATAAAAATCCGCGGCTCCTGATTCGGAACTCAAATATATTTCATGGGCCCCGGGCCATCTTTGCTTCCATAACAGCCAGGTCCCTGCAATAAGAAAAGAACCAATGCCTTTTATCCTGGGATATCGGACAGTTTCGGGAGTTAAAGGTACGCTGTTGACAGTTGCTATATACTTTACTTCAATCACCGAACTCATGTGTCTCTGTTTATTATTAAGCAGTATCAGGCCAGTAATTTTATCATCTGTTACAGACGCATAAAGCATATCTGACATCCCGGCAGTGAAAAGACGAAGCAGGAAGCGGACATGAAAATACTCTAACGGAATTTCTGCAGCCTGCTTAAGAGAATCGTATGAAAAAGGGAATTGAATAAAACGGGTTTGTGAGCTGGGGCTTATTTCTGCAGTAAAAAGGATATCTTCCTCTTCGTTTTTTATTAAATTATCAGGTGACGGTTTAAGTCCTGAAAGAATTTCAAGAGCTGATTCAGTAAAGACATGGTCAGTTTTTTTTGAAAGAGAATTAATGCGGTTTTTTAGATCGGCAACAGCCCTGTTTACTTCAAAATTGACAAGTGTTTCAGTGCCTGCCTGTTGAACCTTTTTTATTCCCGAAAGATAATCAAAGTGCGCCTTTTGGATCTGAAGCTTATATTTTTCAACCAGTTCTCCGTATTTGATAATAAGCCGTTCTTCGACAGGTTCAGTGCCGTAATTAAAGATGCTTATTCTGTTGACAGGGACCTTTTCTCCTTCAAAGAAAAAATAAGGATTGTCATCATCCCTTTTTTCGGATGCTGCTATTCTTCGGGTATGCAGTAATTCAGTGAGTCCATAACCGATTTCAGGGTCTCTGGAAGAAATGGATGATACTGCTCTGTGCAATAGATCCGTTGTAATCATTTTTTTATTCCGGGAATGAAGGTTTTCCCGCTATTTTAAATAAACATTTCTTTTCACACAAGTCGGATCTGAATAATGAACAGATACCGGAAAGCTTTTTTATATTAACCAAGACAATAAAGAATATCTTTCAGATGGACTATACCGGTAAGATGTCTGTCATCAATAACTGGAATATAGTGTAAATTTTTTCTGATCATCAATCGGGCGACACTGCTTATCATCTCATCAGGAGAAACATATAATCCTTTAAGAGGTCCCATTTCATCTTCAACTTTTTTCCCGGGAAGCCATTGCGGATTTTTCAAAAGCTCTTTCCATTCAACATCCATGTTGATATTATCCCGGGCTGCCCTGATGAGGTCATTTCTGCTTATTACCCCGCACAGCATTCCTTCAGGATCGGTGACATGCAAAAGCTCTTTTGTTATACCCGATAACGCCGGGTCGAGCAATTGAAGCGCCCTTGCAAGGCTGTTTTCCATATTAAGCGGTATAAAACGGACGCTGGTTACCTCCCATATTTTTTTTCGCTGCCACAGTACGGGATGTCTTCTTATCTGTTCCGCCTTTACGGCATCCCGAATCTTATCAGCAAGCAGTTCGATATCTTCAACCGGTTTGAAGAGGTAGTCAAATGCCCCTTCCCTGATCGCACGGTTACCTGTTTCAATATCCGCATAACCTGTTAACATGATTACTTCTGTCTGCGGTGTTATCTCTTTCAGCCCGGTCAATAATTCAATTCCATCCATACCGGGCATTTTAATATCGGAAATTATTACATCGAATTCCTGTTTTGATGCCGATTCAAGGGCTTCTTCACCACTATAGCAGAATACAGGAGTAAAACCCCTGGAGCCTAAAAGGCGTGCAAGGTTATCAGCAAAAGGTTTTTCATCATCTACAATAAGTATTTTGATATCACTTTCCAATTGCCCCCCTTTTTCCCGGCCTCAATCAGCTTATGAAGATATGAAAAGTAACAGTAAGAAGGATTATAAGCATGGCGGCCCAGAGAGTATGCCCCCATTTTCCCTTTTTCACCGGTTCCGGGATTGCTTTTTTAATCTTATTTTCTTTTGTATATTTCAGATGGAAACATAACTTTATTGCCAGGTTATAAATCCAGTTCCAGGTCAGGCTGATTACAAAAAGAACAAACAGAGAAAAAAGCAGATGATACCTGGAAAATCCGAATGATTTAAGGTGCTGCCCCAGGATGGAGGGATGGAGCGGGCCTTCGATTGTTCCAAAAAAACCAAGGTAATAAAGTGCAATGGACAGGGCGAGGGCCACCATATTATACCCGAATTTTTTAAGCTGATACCGGGTATTATCTGAGTAACCGGAATTATTATTTTCCATAAAGATTACCTTTCATAGCTGTAATTGAGGCCACCGAAAAGTGAAGGGGTCACTTTTTTGATGGCCTCAATTTTCCTGAAACGGGTTAAATTCCAAGTGCCTTCACTACGTCAGGAGCCATCCTGTATGAAATAAAAACGACCATAAGGAGACAGTAAATCGGCACAACCCAGTTCCAGAATCTCTGGGGAAATACCCTTGTTGCATATGGCGCAAAAATTGCTGATCCCAGTGCCGCAAGCATCATGGAAGGCATCAGGATAAAATCCAGTTTTGTACCTGTCGAAAGCATTATAAACCATACGATTGCCGCAACGGAACTGACAGTGCCCTCCGAGATTGCAGTAACAGCCAGTTGAGCCTTGATGGGGATACCCGAGATAAGACCTCCGATGGTCACCACGGGGCCGTATCCGCCGCCGCCGATACCCTTGTTGAAGCCGGCCAGGAACGCAAAAATTCCCATCCGCTTTGGCCTGTAGGCTCGTTTTCTGTCCTGTGTCCTAGCCTGATAAACAGCTACTAGCCCCATAACAAGCATTAAAAATGTTACGTATAGTTTAATCCATACCTTGGCTACCTTAAAGATAGCATAAACGGATGTTATG
>JASFHE010000044.1:0-18263 GCA_050123415.1 Desulfobacteraceae bacterium
CCTTCAGGGAGGTATATTTTATCTAATTACTTTCACGGTTAAACCTTTTTATCGTACCACTACCATAGGTAGTGGTTTAAAAAGATGAATAAAGAAAAACATCGAAGCTTACCAAATTAGGTAATTCATGTCTAATTATTTCAAATTTTGCAGATAAATCATAAAAATGAAAAAAGATATTTTGACGATTACTCATTTCAGGCAATCAATACATCTATCGGTTAAAATCAGAATTTAATGAAAAAATGATTGAAAAAAAATAAGCGGGAAGGTAAAAAGACTAACCGTTTAAGAAATTAACGGGAAAAAAGTAAGGAGTTGTATAATGGAAATAATCCATGAATTTTTTCAATGCAGTGACTGTGACGGAAAGGACTTTATCAGGATATATAATTTTTCTCTTCGTTTTCACAGTGTCAATTTTTCAGATTCACTAGTATACGAACGCCTGATTGACGAAATTTACCAGTGCACCAACTGTAAAAAAAGATATACAATGGATCAAATTGGTGAAGGACTGGAAACGATAAAGAAAAAACATAAAAATACAGGTCTGGAATAGAAGAAAATGGGATTCAAACATTTGAATCCCATAAAAAAGTAACCTGATTTATCAACGATTTATGGAGGTTCTTTCTCCCCGTCTTTTTGATAGAACTGAAACTTAATCTTTCCTATCTCAATGGTATCAAACTCCTTTAACTGAACGCTGTCTGTTATTACTTCGCCGTTGACCTTCAATTTGCCACCCATTGCTGAAATAACATAGCCTGAAGGTCTTCTGCTTATGGTAGCCGCAGTAGCAGGCATAAAAAGACCCGTAAGTTTTATCTCCGATGTTTCTGCCTTACCGATTTTGGTAAGTTTTTTTGTCAGCTCAATTTCACCCAGATCAGCCCCTTCAATAAAACTGATAACACCCAGCTTCTGCGTTGATACCGCTGCAGCGGCTGCTGTTCCCGCCTGTTTGGCAAGCAGTTCCTTCTGCTTTGCCGTATCAAGCATCATTGTTTTATCCATGTCCATCTTTTTGTCAGCTGACTTTATAACAGGGGCTTCTTTACCTTCTCCTACAAAAAGAATGAGATGTTTCCCTACTATGACGTTATCTCCGTGCGCGAGTTTATGGGATATAACCTTTTTATCATTAACAAAAGTGCCATTTGTACTCTGAAGATCCGTAAGGATAAAATCTTTACCCGCAGCGTCGATCCTGGCATGATAACCGGATACGGCGAGATTATCCACAGTTATGGTATTGTCCTCATTGCGACCAATTGTTATGCTCTCTTTCATAAGAGGATATTCTTTAACCACCTGATTATTAAACATCAAGATAAGTCTGGCCATATTTTCCCCCTGATTTGTAATAGGTGTTATATTATTCCGAAATAGAAAAAAATATCAATATCTATTATATAAAAGGTATTACTTTTTTACCTGCTTTATGTACTCCTACAGATATATCCGATAGTAAATAAGAAAATTTTTTAAATATTCCCCGCTTCGGTTTTTTCAGATCAGAAAGAAAAACCGATACAATCGTGGCATTGTCATGCGCTCCTCTTTCAAGTACTGTCCTGATAAAATCCCTGCATAATCCTTCCGGCTCATCCGAATTTCCCGTCATCGCGAGTATTTCTTTATCACTTACAAGGTCTGTCAATCCATCAGAACACAGCACAAAACAGTCATTGTTTGAAGGCTCCAGCTCAAATATTTCGGGTTCAACTTCTTCTGATGAGCCCAGATTTCTTGTAAGAATATGTTTCATGGATGAGGTTGCAGCTTCTTCTTCTGTCATCATCCCCAGCGCCACCTGTTCAGCAACAATCGAATGATCCCTGGACAGCATTTCCAATTCCCCACCCCGTGCCAGATAAATACGGCTGTCACCCACATTGGCGGCTATTATCATTGAAGGCGTGACAAGCAGTACGACAACTGTTGTTCCCATGCCCTGATATTGTTTCTGTTCAAGAGCCATCTCATATACAACTTTGTTTGCCAGACGAATGCCGCCAAGAATATAATTACCTTCCTTTGAAAGACTTTCATCCTGACCGCCATAAATCATATCCTCACCCGCGTCCTCTTCCACCCACTTCTGAAAACTCTTGTTAATTATATCAACAGATATACGGCTGGCTATCTCACCTGCCAGATGCCCGCCCATTCCGTCCGCAACAATATAGAGGCCGAGAGAATCTTCGACAGAAAAGGAATCTTCATTACCATCCCTTCTCAATCCTACATCGGTTATACCTGAGGATTTTATTAACAAATCTGCTCCGATAGAAAATCACAGTTAATTTTTTTATCCGGATTCACTGGAGACTGCTAATGGCTCTACTGGCTGTCTCCTCCGCGTTGAACTTCCTATTAAGTGCTCCGTGATTTCAGGATATAATCATAATCATTTACTCTGTTGCCTTTTTCCTGGCCATGAGTTGATCCATTTTTTCACCAAGGATCCGAATAATATGCGCCATTTCGCCTGCAGTCCTGAAACGTTTGGCAGGGTCTTTTACCAATGCCTTATCAAGTATCTGCTCACAGACCTTGGGGATCTTCTGGTTATAGCTTCTGGGTGAAGAATGCTTGACCTGTGTAATCTGATACAGAAGGCCGCTGAGATTATCACCATGGAATGGCAGCTCACCCGTAAGTAGCTGGAAAAAAAGAACACCCAGCGAAAAAATGTCTGATTTTGAGTTTACCTTTTGCCCCATTATCTGTTCAGGAGACATATAGTTTGGTGTTCCGAGAATCACACCTGTCTTTGTTTTCGATGATGAGATAGCCTTGGCTATACCGAAGTCCGTCACCTTGACCTGTCCGTTCGAAAGGAGCATTACATTTGCCGGTTTGATATCCCTGTGTATGACACCCTGCTTATGTGCAAAATCAAGGGCTTCGGCTATCTGGGCGACAACATTGAGTACAGCTCTTACAGAAAGGAGACTTCCTTTTTTAATAAATTTATCAAGATCTTCTCCCTCAAGAAATTCCATTGCCATATATGTGAGATCCCGGTCATCGCCAACATCGTGGATCGTTACAATAGCCGGATGAGAAAGCTTCCCGGCTATTTCAGCTTCCATGAAAAATCTTTCTTTTATCTCCTTTATCACATCTTCTTCAAATTCATCAGAGAAACGTATGGTCTTGATGGCAACAAGACGATTGATTTTTGGATCCTGAGCTTTATATACAAGGCCCATTGATCCCTTTCCCAGTTTTCCAAGTATCTTGTATCGGCCAACCATTGTCCGGGCATCCACGCTGGAATCGCTAAGCACACTGGTTTCTTCCGCCTCTCCATAGCTCCCCATCGTGGATGAATAATCTGCCGCCCGGAGCATTGGTATCCTGTCATCCAGGTCCCTGAATCCGCCGCCTTTGTTTATATAGGCATAAAGTTCCAGGGCCTTATCGGACATATTTTTATTTTCATATTCCAAACCAAGATTATAGATGAGATCTTTTGTCTCTTTATCGAGTGGAAGTGTTTTAAATTCTTCGTATGCCAGATCAAGCTCTCCCTGGCTTTGAAAGTTAAGCCCTAGCATCCGGCTGGTTTCGTTTGATCCTTTTTTTGTAGAAGAAGATGGTCCGGATACTAATGATAAAACGAAAAACAGCAGTACTATTCCACAAATGATATTTGCCGCCTTAAACCATATGCCTATAAAACTGAAGCAGATTATAGCTACTGCTATTGTTAACAGAATCAGAACAAATGCAATTAATACTCTCCTCATGAGCCCTTTTGAAGAGGTAAGAGAAATCAATAAAAAGGTTAACACGACAAACATGAAGCCTTCCAGATATTTCATAAATGGCGGTCTGGAAACGGCATTAAAATTGATGATATCCATGAATTGTCTGGCGACCGAACCTGCCACATTAGCACTATCTTTAAAACCGATTATTACGACTTTACCCTTCAGGTCCGGTATCTCTTTTTTATTATCCATTACCTGTTTATAGCTGAAGGTCTTTATCGGATACTCACTGTCTGTTAACGGGACGTACATTCTGCCTTTGATAAGAGGGATCACATTATCTTTGATTGCTATCCCGGATTGATTTACCGCTACCTGGACAGGTTTCAGGCCATAATAAAAAACAGCCATCCTCAACGCGAGGGTCGGGAGCAGTGAACCTTTATGAACCACATAGACCTGATGGGACGGATCATCATGCCGGTTTTCACTATTGTTCGTGAGGTATCCGCAACCCGCAACGTTCTTTAATAATTCAGGGTAAGGGAAGAACAGCGTATCAATGGAATTTTTTTCAATAAAGGAGGGATCAATATCTGTTGCATTAAGATAGTCCACCATTCCCAGGCTGACAGGTTCAGATCCCGCTTCTGATAATGGTACAATAATATTACCGCCATCTTTAAAGCTGTCAGGAAACAGGCTGTTTGAAACGATACGGGCCTTCGATTTTTCTATATTCTTAAGTATCCAATCCTTGAATTCGGGTGATTTTTTCCCGGGAGGGTAAGCATTTATCTCCTCTGACAGTGCCCTTAATTGCTTAAGTGTCAATACTGTCTGATCTGCCTCAAATGGCATAGAAAAGGCAATAAGCTTTACACCCTTTTCGGTCAGCCGTTTGGTCAGCTCTGTCAGATTCAAACCCGGCGAGGTCCTGTCCTGAGAATATTTGTGGAATGCCTGATAATCTATATTGACAAGAACAACATTATTATTTGCATGGTCTTCAGTTTTAACCAGCCCTGATTCGGCCTTAAACAAGAATAAATCAAGATTATCCAGTAAAGACCAACTATATAAATTTAGTATTACGAATATAATCAGGACAAATATCCCTGTATAATAGTCCGGCTTTTTTTTCTTAATTGCCATTTCTTAGATTCAATTAATGGTTATTATTATGCAATTATCCTTTTTTATTTGTAATTATAAAAAAGATGTAACAAAACAGCAAGTTAATGTCAAAAAAAAATAATATTTCATATTAAACATAAGAAAGGTTATTTTACATCATGCTGTTATATCCGTCTCAGGTACTGCTGATAGTATACTGCTCCATATGATAGTCATTTTGTGAAATAATAATAATTCTTCTTTTTATCTTTTTTTCAAGCCCCATTATTGATTGCTGTTCATCCTCCTTGATTACGTTCGCAATATCAGGATTGACCTGCACATAGACCTTATCATCAGATTCCGAAGCAGGGAGCGGTTCTCTCTCTAGGTCTCTGAATATTTCATATGATATTGTCTTTTTTGATTTAATAACTCCTCTCCCCTCACAATATTGACAGGGCTCAGTTAAAAATCGTCCAAGATTTTCTCTTGTCCGTTTTCGTGTCATTTCGATCAATCCAAGTTCCGACATGGGGAGCACATTTGTCTTTGCCTTATCTTTACTTAAAGCCTCGGTAAGCGCTGTAAATACCCTTTGACGGTTTTCCTGCTTTTCCATATCGATAAAATCGATAACAATTAAGCCGCCTATATTGCGCAGACGAAGCTGATAAGCCAGCTCCTTGACTGCCTCAAGGTTTGTTTTCAGTATGGTTTCCTCCAGATTTCTCTTGCCCACGTAACTGCCGGTATTAACATCAATGGATGTTAACGCTTCGGTCATTTCTATTACAATATATCCGCCTGATTTTAACCATATTATATTGTCCAGGGCCCTGGATATCTCCATTTCTATGCCGTAATAGTCAAAAATAGGATCATCACCATTGTAAAGTTCAATGGAGTATCTTAATGCCGGGGCAACCTTGTCTACAAACTCCATGATCTTTTCATATTCATGTTCATCATCAATTATCAACCTGTCCACCTCCCTGGTAAACAGGTCTCTCACAGCCCTCAGGGACACTGAGAGATCCATATATAGCAGGCCGGGTTCTGATGAGACTGACATGCGGCTTTTAATGTCTTTCCACAATTTCTGCATAAAATCCATTTCGGATTTTAACTTGTCACTGTCAGCGCCTTCACTGACCGTGCGCACAATAAATCCTGATTCATCCGGTCTGATATCAATGATGATATTTTTTAATCTCTCTCTTTCGTCCTGATCTTCTATACGTCTGGAGATGCCTATATGGTTTACAGTAGGGAGTAAAACAAGGTGTCTCCCGGGAAGAGATATATAAGAGGTAAGCCTGGCACCCTTGGTTCCAAGTGGCTCCTTTGCGACCTGCACCATTACACTCTGTCCTTCACTAAGCATATCCTCAATATTGAGTGATTTTTCCAGGTCTTTTTTGGTATCCGGCTCTTCATTATCAACATCATTTTCATAATCAGGGCCATTTCTAAAATCATTTTGCATAACCCTGTCAAGATCAAGCATATCCCTGTGCACATCTGACACATATAAAAAGGCTGTCCTTTCCTGGCCAATATCAACAAAAGCAGCCTGCATACCCGGAAGAACCCTCACAACACGGCCACGGTAGATGTTCCCCATAAGTTCCTGGCCGGTCTTCCGCTCAATGTACAGCTCTGCCACAACTCCGTTTTCCACCAGCGCCACCCTGGTTTCGTGCGGTCTTGTATTTATTACCAGTTCACTAGCCATATATGCACCTTTGTACCATCCTCCCTATTGAACACGTTTAGATAAAGAGACCTGTTATTGAAAGGCTTTTCAGCCTGTTATCTGTTTGACCTTTAACACTTTTATCTTATCAAGATCATCCGTGCCAACCTTGAAAATCTCCGCTATTATATGGGCGGGCTTAAGCGCCGGGCCTTCAGAATGTGTGATTTCCAGCTCTATATTCCTTTCGGAATCAAATCGAATATTCTTTACCACCTTTTTGGCATCTACTTCTTTCTCACCTTTTTTTGTCTTTTTGACTACACCAAAATAGTCAATCTTAATAAAGCTGTCCAGGCCTTTCTGACTTACCTCCAGGCCGGACATATCAATATGGTAATGGCTTTCTTTAATAGCCACGTTTTTTGCATTACCGGTGATATCCTGAACACCCAGGATATTGATTCCATCGGGCAGTTGAAAATTCAGCTTTTCTTTTAAGACTTCTGTAGATATCATTCCATATAATTCAATGTCCGCGGTCTCACTGATACTTTCGGTTCCAACAGGTAATGCACAGGCGAATGACAGCTTTGGCATCGGATGATATCCTTCTGAAAAGACAATATCAAGCCCGGTTCTTCTAAGAGCCCTTATTAAAAGTTTTATCAGTTCCAGATGACTGAGATATCTGGCCGGGCCTGTCTTGGAAAAGAACAGCCTGAATCTCCTTTTTGCTTGTCCGGAGTCATGATCCCCTGCTTTATCATCTGCCTTTACAGGCACTGGATATTCCATATTAATACGAGGTTTGATATCTTTAAAATCACATATACCGCATTTCAGGCATTTACTCCGGCAATCAGGTGTCATTGTTTCTTCACAGGCATTCCGGTATTCACTTTTCAGGTACTCTATTGTAACACCTGATGAAATATGACCCCACGGCATATTTTCATCCTGATCTCTCCTTCGACTGAGATATGTATAAGGATCAATATCGAACTCTTTAAAACTGTCTCGCCAGAGACCCATATTATAATATTCACCCCATGCATCAAACCTGGCACCTGCCTTCCATGCCCTGATCAGGGGCCCAGTCAGGCTTCGATCGCCTCTTGAAAATATCCCCTCAAGCCAGCTTAGTTCAGGCTGATTCCACCTTACTTTAATATTGGTTCTTTTCAATCCGTCCCGTATAATATTAATTCGCCTGCGGCTTTCCTTATACTCAATCTGAGGTTCCCACATAAAAGGAGTATGGGATTTTGGAACAAAGGTTGAAACACTGATATTCAGCACATCTCTTTTTCCTTTTCCCCTGTGAGTGGAGGCTACACTCTTTGCCAGATCAATAATGCTGTAGAGATCATCTTCCGTTTCTCCCGGAAGGCCTGTCATGAAATATAATTTAATGAGTTTCCATCCGGCCTTATACACATCATTCGACGTCTTAATGATTTCTTCATTGGTAAGGGTTTTGTTAATTATTCTCCTGAGCCTGTCAGTACCGGCTTCGGGCGCCATAGTAAAACCGGTTTTCCTTACCCTCTTTATCTGCTCGAACCAGAATGGATCAATACTGTCAATCCTTAATGATGGGAGACTGACTGCGACTTTTCTGTCTGCCTGCCGGTCCATAAGTTTTTTTAATAATGGTGCAATACAACTGTAATCTCCTGAACTCAGGGACAGGAGAGACATCTCTCCAAACCCTGTCGATTTCAGTGCCCTGCCGGCCAGTTCTATTATTTCTTCAGGATTTCGTTCCCTTACAGGCCTGTATATCATTCCGGCCTGGCAGAAACGGCATCCCCTTGTACATCCTCTTGATATTTCAATAGACAGACGATCATGAACAAGCTGCGTAAATGGAACAATCTGATTTACCGGAAATGGAGATTCACTCATATCTCCTATAACTGCTTTCTCAACAGTCTCATATCCATCAACAAGAGGCTCAATATATGCAAATTGCTTATCATCGTTGTAGCGCGGCTTAAAAAAGGACGGGATATAAAATCCTTTCACCATTCTTAAGGCGTTGAGCATTTCATTCTTATTTTTATTCCCCTTTTTCCCTTCCCTGACAATATTACACAGATCAACAGCAGCATTCTCACCATCCCCTACCAGGATCGCATCAAAAATATCGGCTATCGGCTCGGGATTGAAACAGGCCGGTCCCCCGGCCACAATAAGGGGAAATGATTCATCCCTCTCGGAGGATAAAAACGGGATACCGGCAAGATCTAGCATCGTAAGTATATTACTGTAGCATAACTCATGCTGCACGCTGAACCCGACAATATCAAAATTTTTTAGAGGTTTATCGGATTCAAGGGATCTGATGAAAAGACTCTTCTTTCTTAATTCATTTTCCATATCAGGCCACGGACAAAATACCCTTTCAGCCGCGATCCATGTATAACTGTTTAAGATGTTGTACAGTATCTTTAAACCCTGATGTGACATCCCTACCTCATACACGTCAGGAAAGGCGAGGGCAATTGAAACATCAACATCATTTTCATTTTTCTTAACCGAATTGACTTCATGCCCCATATACCTGCTGGGCTTTGATACCTTTAGTAAAAAATCACTACTCATTTCCATTATAACAATTTCCTTCTGCGCCGGTCATTACAGCCTTTTCAGGAGAACACTGATCTCAGCCCCTCCTTCAGGATGGTTACTACCGCGAACACTCCCTTTTAAACCCTCAACAATCTGTTTGACAATAGCCAGGCCCAGTCCGGAGCCCTCTTCCTTGGTGGTAAAAAAAGGGGAAAACATCTGGTCAAGTGCCCTTTCGGAAAAACCTTTACCCGAATCCCTGACCTTTATTTCGATCATATCCGGTCCTTTTTCGCCCTGGCTGTCAGAAGTAACTGATTTTGTGCCAATAAAAAGAATGCCCCCTTCATGAAGAGCCTCCACGGCATTCAACAGGATATTCCAGATTACCTGCCTGACCTGCTCTGGATCGGAAACGATTTTATCAATGCTGTCCAGGTCGGTTTTTAACTCAATATTTTTTTTCCATTTGCCACTGTTTTTTAAAAGTTCAAGTGACTCGGTTATCATCTGTTTAAGATTGAATTCACGCAGTTCAAAGGGTTTTGGCCTTGCATATTTTAAAAAGTCATTTATCAAATGATTCAGCCTGTCAACCTCTCTCAAAATTATATCCATCAGTCTTTTATTGACCTCATCCGTATCCATACCTTCCTTGAGCATCTGAATCGATCCGCTTATTGAGGCCATCGGGTTTCTGATCTCATGCGCAATACCGGCAGCCAGTTCACCGACAAGAGCAAGTCCTTCAACCCTTTTCATCTCTTTCTCGATTTCCGTCATCTCGGTCACATCCTGAAACAGCAGAATATTCCCCTTCTGATCCGTATCAGGAATTATCAACGGAGACATAAAGAACCTGAGAGAAAGTATCTCCCCCTTCGCGTTCTGATATTTAAGGTCACTATACTTATGGGATATTGACGGTCTAACTCCATTATCCTCACCGGCATCAGAAAGGTGTTCGTCAATTAGAGGAAGTATATCCGGAATTTTCTTTCCTATAACTTCTGTACCTGCAAAACCGAATATCTTCTCAGCGGCGGGATTAAACAGAATAATGTTCTTCTGTCCATCAATGGTTATCAGCCCGGATGTTATGCTGTTGATAATCCATTCATTTAATGCCTCAAGCTTGGAAATATCATATTCTTTTTCTTTAAGCTCTTCCCTGCTCTTCCTAGCCTGTTCCGAAGGAAGGCTGCTCAAAAAGGCCACAATATAAAAAGCGGCAATGTTTACAACTATAATATAGAATATATTTGATGCCTGATACTGTGAGGAATGTTCCCAACCGCTGCCCAGAGGGTGAATAATATTATAATAATGCAGGTCCAGGAGAAGCCCGTACAGGATACTGCAACTGCTGGCAACTATCATCCCCCCTCTGCGATATAAAATAATGCTGGCATTGATAATGTTAAGTATATAAAGAAAGGAGAAAATACTTCCTATTCCGCCCGTCGAATAGATGATAGCCGTTACAAAAAAAGTATCTGCCAGCAGTTGAAGGTATGCCTGTCTGACAAGATTCTTCAATGTTGTAAAGAGAAGTATGTATATGAAGGTAAGGAAATAAACCGTTGCAATAAGAAAGTAGTGAGTGGTCTGTATATCACCAAAATAGGTCTTTGTCTGCCTTATCTGCAGAAAGACAGAAGCGCCCAGCAGAACGGAGATAAACAGGAGCCGCAAAAGCATGAGCTTTTGCAGTCTCCCGCCCAGTTCAGTCTGATTATTTTTCAGGTCAATATCGACCATAAGAAAACACTAGGAACCGCCTACGGCTCCTGCCATTGAGAAGATAGGCAGGTACATTGCAACAACCAGTCCGCCGATTGCTCCACCAAGAAAAAGCATAAGCAGAGGTTCAAGCATTGATGTAAGGGCTTCAACTGCAGCATCTACTTCTTTGTCATAAAAATCAGCGATTTTTTCAAGCATTGTATCCAGGGCACCGGTCGCCTCACCAACAGATATCATCTGTATGACCATGCCGGGAAAGACATCATTTTCAGACAAAGGTTCAGCGATTGTCTGACCTTCGGCTATACTGCCCCTGACTTCAAGTACTATCTCTTCAATAACAACATTTCCTGCTGTTTTGGCGACGATTTCAAGTGAATCAAGGATCGGGACACCACTGGAAAGCATTGTACCCAGGGTTCTGGTAAATCTGGCTACAGCTGTTTTTTTGAGAAGGTCACCAAAAACGGGCAGTTTAAGGGCAATAGTGTCTGTAGTTTTCCTGCCCCCTTTGGTATTCCTGTATTGCTTAAAAACAAATCCAAAAAGAAAAATAGCCGGTATAATAAATATTATATTGCTTTTCATAAAATCACTCATATTAACAACCAGCTGTGTCGGGGCCGGCAAGGCAGAACCGAAACTTGAGAACATATCCTGGAATACCGGGATAACAAAGATAAGGATTACTGCAATAACAATAAAGGCAATAATAATAACTACAATGGGATATGTAAGCGCCCCTTTAATTTTTGATTTTAAATCCTCTGCCTTTTCAATAAAAGTGGCAAGACGCTGGAGGATGGTATCAAGGATACCGCCGACCTCACCGGCAGCGATGAGATTGACAAAAAGATCATTGAATACCTTGGGATGTTTTTTCATTGCCTCTGCAAGTGTGGACCCTCCTTCGACATCCTTTGTAATCTGTTTTAAAATTGCCCTGAAGGTGGGATTATCAGCCTGTTCAGCCAGTATATTCAAACCCTGTACCAGTGGAAGACCGGCATCAATCATTGTAGAAAACTGCCGTGTAAAAATAACAATATCTTTATTGGTGACCTTGGGCTGCATGAAGGCGACATTTGCAAAAAGGTCCTTTGGCTTTGGCTTTAACTTTAAAACCTTAAGGTTCCTTTTCCTTAATTGAGAACGGGCTATCTGCTCGTTGGCGGCTTCCAGTTCACCCTTCAGTTTTCTTCCTTTTTTTGTTTCAGCTACCCATAAATACATTTGGGCCATAAAATGATCTCCTGTAATTATTCATCAAAAAAAGAAATGATGTAAAACAGCTTTAACATAAATTATGCAGGTTAATATAAAATCATCTGATATTAATTAATTATATGTATTATGTCAAGAATTCTCAAAGCCTTACACTCTCCTAAATACTGTTATCGTCCATCTTACCCGGATACTTAAAGATTAATCTTGACAAACCTATTTTAAAAAGCTTTTATTTAACAAATTTTATATTTTAATAAACCAAGTTAATGGAGGATCTATTGTGAGTGAAATAACCGCACCCATGGGAGGAAAAGTATTAGAGGTAAAAGTCAAACCCGGAGATTCTGTGAGTGAAGATGATGAGGTATTGATCCTTGAGGCAATGAAGATGGAATTACCTGTTGTTGCTCCTGCCGGAGGAACAGTAAAAGAAGTAAAATGCAGCAATGGTGACACCGTTGAAGCAGATGCCGTTCTGATTACACTGGAATAACAGAGTAAGCTGAAACTGACAAACCGAATAAAAAAGAGCACAATCCATTAGGATTAGTGCTCTTTTTTCTAATTTTTAAAACAGATAATCTCTTTATGCCGGATTGTGAAGTCGGCAGCTGATTCAAAATCTGCAGTTATGCCTTTTTCGCTTCAGCTTTATTAACTGTAGACGAAATAATAGCCCCTGAAATTTTCATTCCTGCAAACAGGACAAGTAATACAATAAACACAGCTATATACCGGAGAATAAGGGTTCCCATTATCCATGTCCAGCTGTCCTTTGCTATTATAACTATTGTCTTCTGATCACTCATTTCCTTTGAAATCGTGATTGAATGCCACGGCAAATTTCCATCATCCTCAATATAGGTAGCGTCTTTCCAGTCCCGATACTTAATATTCTCAGCAGATTCCAGTTTTTTATGATAAAAAGCAAGAACCTCGTCATGAGACTTCTCTGTTGTGAACGTAATTCTGCCCTTTTCCCTTTCAATTGCCCCCGAATTCCTGAGGATTGAGTCATCCATAAATTTCTCCGCGAAGTCTTCTGCATATGAAATCGCCGGGATCAAAATTATTAACAGTGCAATAATATATTTTTTCATATTTTCACCTTTGTTAAAACAGTAAGTGTTTTTAGTCAAACATAGCGATAAACATACCTGCTGCGGCTGCAGAGCCGATTACACCGGCAAGATTTGGGCCAACCGCGTGCATCAACAGATGGTTTGTCTTATTATACTTCATTCCTTCCACCTGGGACACACGGGCTGCCATTGGTACCGCTGACACACCTGCCGAACCGACCAGAGGATTGATTTTATCCTTTAAAAACAGATTCATTATCTTGACCGTAAGGATTCCGCCCACAGTACATACGGCAAAATCTACGAGTCCCAAACCGAATATAAACAGGGGTTTCCAGCTCAGGAAATTATCTGCATGCATGGTGGCACCGACCGATATCCCCAGAAATATGGTCATAATATTCATCAGTGAATTCTGGGCAGTATCGGTAAGCCGTGCGACAACACCGCTTTCTTTCATAAGGTTACCCAGCATAAACATTCCCATCAGAGGAATAACTGCCGGTACGAGGAGAGCGATAATTCCGCATGTAACAAGAGGGAAAAGGATCTTTTCCTGTCTTGAAACAGGTCTCAGCTGTTTCATCTTTATTTTTCTCTCACTGTCATTTGTCATGAGCTTCATGATGGCAGGTTGAATAAGCGGAACCATTGCCATATAAGAGTACGCTGCCAGGGCATTTGCCCCCAGTAACTGAGGAGCAAGGTGCTGTGTAAGATAGATAGTAGTCGGCCCGTCAGCTCCCCCTATTATACCTACTGACGCAGCTTCCTTAAGAGTAAATCCGGCCAGTACAGTGCCGGTAAATGTGATGAACACACCAAGCTGGGCACCCGCTCCGATAATAAGGGTTTTCGGATTGGCGATTAAAGGGCCAAAATCCGTCATTGCACCCAGACCGAGGAAGATCACACATGGAATTATTTCCCACTCAAGTCCATAATGATAGAAAAATTGCAATAGATGAGCATGTCCGTCAGAATACCCCATTAAAGGAACAAGTGGAAAATTCACAACAAATATCCCGAATCCTATAGGTAAAAGAAGAAGAGGCTCATATTTTTTAACAATAGCCAGATACATAAAAATTGATCCGATTATCCACATGATAATCAGATTAAATTGAAAATTGAATACCCCGGTTGTATGGAGTATCCCTCTTAACAAATCAAAAATTTCATTGGCACTCATTTAGTTACTCCTAGATACAAAATATGATTAAAATGGGTTCTAATATAATCTCCAGACAATTTTGATGGCCTCGTAAAAAGTCTAAAATCGTCTTTTTCTGTCATTCCCGCGAAGGCGGGAATCTATTTATTTCAAATACTTATGGACTCCCGCCTCCGCGGGAGTGACGACTTTACCGACTTTTTACGAGACTGTCAATTTTGTGTTTTTTTTCACAAATATGGAATAATACAAAGATAGAACAAATCAGCCAAAGAATCAATAATTCTTTTATATTTAAAAAAATATCCGGAATATTTATGGAATAAACAGTCTTGACAGAAAGTCATATTCCGATTAAATGCTTCAACTAGCATTGTCCGCAAATAAAACTTGGATCCGGACAGTATCTTTTCATTTTACATCAGGTAAATGGCAAAAGGAAAACATATTTTTTACTGACAAAACAGGAGATAAAAAAATGCCAAACGGGACCTTCTCTAACAATCATGAAATCCATCAAAAATGTGTTAACACCATCAGGACCCTGTCTATTGATGCCATACAAAAGGCAAACTCGGGTCATCCCGGCGCACCAATGGGACTGGCCAGCGCTGCCTATGTTCTCTGGACGGAAATTATGAACCATAACCCGAAAAATCCTGACTGGTTCAACAGGGACAGGTTCGTATTATCCGGGGGGCATGCATCAATGCTTCTCTACAGTCTTTTGCACCTGACCGGTTATGACCTTGGCCTTGAAGACATTAAAGATTTCCGTCAGTGGGAGAGTAAAACACCCGGACATCCGGAATACGGCCACACACCCGGAGTAGAAACAACAACAGGGCCCCTTGGTCAGGGGTTTACAAACGCAGTGGGAATGGCCCTTGCAGAACGACATCTGGCATCAGTATATAACCGACCGGATTTTGATATTATTGATCACTTTACATATGTTATGTGCGGAGACGGCGACCTGATGGAAGGAATAGCATCAGAAGCAGCTTCCTTTGCAGGTCACATGGGATTGTCAAGATTGATATGTCTTTATGATGATAACGGTATCACAATCGAAGGTAAAACAGACATTACCTTTACCGAAAATGTGGCAAAGAGGTTCGAAGCATACAACTGGCATGTACAGGAAGTTTCGGACGGCAATGATTTACAGGCTATTTATGAGGCAGTAAGCAATGCAAAGGAAGAAAAGGAAAAACCTTCAATTATTCTTTTAAAAACCCACATCGCCTATGGCAGCCCGAATAAACAGGATACATCTGATGCACATGGCGCGCCTCTTGGTGAAGAAGAGATCAAACTTACAAAGAAAAACCTTGGCTGTGAAGACCTTGATGATTTCTGTATTATAGATGATGTATCGGAACATTTTAATAGATGCGCTGAAGAGGGTAAAGCGGCAGAAACATCATGGAATGACATTTTCACCTCATACAAAAAGGAGCATTCCCGGCTCGCCGAAACTCTTCTAAAGGCTGTTGCAAATAAAATTGACGGGGGCTGGGAAAACAGTCTGCCTGATTTTTCAGATTCTACAGATGCTGTTGCTACAAGGTCAGCTTCCGGGAAGGTCCTCAATGCGATTGCAGAAAACATACAAAATATTATAGGCGGCTCAGCAGATCTCGCTCCTTCCAACAATACAATCATCAATTCTTCCCATGACTGCCAGAAGGGGGCCTATGACGGCCGTAACATAAGGTTCGGAGTCAGGGAACATGCCATGGGCGGGATACTTTCCGGAGTGTCGCTCCATAAAGGTCTTATCCCCTACGGCGGTACATTCCTTGTTTTCGCCGATTATATGAGACCATCCATAAGGCTTGCAGCCCTTATGAAACAGCCTGTCAAATATGTCTTCACCCACGACAGCATCGCTGTCGGGGAGGATGGTCCGACTCATCAGCCGGTTGAGCATATTGCGGGATTAAGATCAATACCCGGACTCGTTGTTATAAGGCCGTGTGATGCAACCGAAACAGCCGAAGCGTGGAAGAAGGCAATAAAAACAACAGACAGACCTGTTGCCCTTATTCTGAGCAGACAGAAACTTCCGGTACTTGACAGAAATAAATACAGCAAGGCAGACGGACTTTACAAAGGTGCATATATACTTGCCGATACAGACGGGACACCTGACCTGATTATTATTGCGACAGGTTCAGAAGTGCATATATCACTGAATTCAAGGGAAAAGCTCCTTGAAAAGGGTATTAAAACAAGGGTGGTGAGTATGCCAAGTAAAGAACTTTTCAATGAAAATCCGCAGGAATACAAAAACACTGTTATTCCCCCTGAAGTTAAAAACCGGATAATAGTTGAAGCCGGAATCTCCATGGGGTGGGAAGGTTTTGCAGGAGAAAAGGGAGTTATAATAGGTATAGATAAATACGGAAGTTCTGCCCCTGGCGGAACAGTGATGGCAAACTATGGATTTACCGTGGATAACATTGTTGAAAAGGCAATGGAATTAGTGAAGAAATAAATTATATATGCAGTTTATGGTTTAAGGTGTATGGTTCAGGGTGCCTTAAACCATAATCTAATTATATGATGAAAAATGAATAATTATATGGATAATAAACATGCCCGTATTTTCTATACTTCGCCTGCCTGTTCTAATCATGATCTGTTAGTATTTTAATTAAATTGTATAAAAATGGCTTATTACTTTTTTTTGTATTTCGATATGTTTTAATTAATTCTTCTTCACTTATCATAGCATCTTCTTTAAGCATGTAATCGGTAGTAACTCCAAAAAATCTTGCAGCATATACTATTAGTTCAGGCTGGGGCCTGTTAAGGCCTTTTTCAATATTATAAATTAAGCTTGGACTGCACTTTAAGTGAGGAGCTAATTCTCCTGCTGACAGATTTCTAAATTTCCTGAGTTCTCTCAACCTTTTTCCAAAAAAACAGGAAGTGTCCATGTTTAACTCTTAAAATAATTTAGTAAATAAAATAGTTGTTCACAAATTCTCACTTCTGATCAAAATAAAAATCGTTAACTATCTGCTGTTATTAATTATAAAGAAGATAATCTGTCACTATTGCAAAATATAGAATAGTCAAAATACTAACTGTTTCATTTTTGACATAACGTCAAATAATTGGTCATACTGTTATTATTCAGTTTCTTATTTATATTAATTCAGGTGAAATAAATAACCTGCAAGAAAAAGTGTAGCTAATGGCTAAGAAGGTATTTAGTGTTCAACCAAATAATAATGTTTTTTAATTCAATCAATCAGTCTTCAGCTCTCAGTGAAAGGATTTTAAATAAAGGATTAGCTGAATGCTGAAAGCTCCATCCATAAATAAACATTTAATGAATTGTCGTTAAATAGAATCTATAATAAGCCTGGGAATCGGAGACTTTAACAGGTTTTTATAGTTACTGAAATCCAATGAATTAAACATCATCTTTTTACCAAATAAACTCCTCTGCCTATTAATTATTTAATATTTACCGGATGTCAATTAATATCATTATTTTGTCGTTAGAATCTTTTGAAATTAAGCATAAAAAAGTATTTAAAATACATAGATAATACCATAATAAGATCATATTTGTTATTATAATCAATATTATATTATTTTTTTATTATTCTCTTTAGCATAATATTATTAGATATATCAATTTTTATTTTTAATTTATTTTCACCTCTAATTAAATACATTATTAATATAATTTTGGCATTTCTTTTGCAGTAATCGTGTAATCATTTAGTGTTTGCCTTTAAAAATCTAAATTTGAAGAAACATGACGATTAGGTTGGAAAAGTCTATTCCCTTGCCCTTTGCCCCATTAACAATGCTGTAAAGACTCTGGAATAACTATAAAAGTTCAAACTAGTGATATGGTTGAAGTTGTAAAAACAAAGGCAATATGGAAA
>JASFHE010000045.1:0-18222 GCA_050123415.1 Desulfobacteraceae bacterium
ATATCATAATCCCTGAAACTTCCCGCATTGCTTTGTATTCGGATATGCGGCATAATCCCCAGAGATTTTGATATAAGCCCGGACCTGAATCCGTTCATAACCGAAAGGACAACTATAAGCGCCATAACGCCCACCATTACACCCGCTATGGAGATGAAGGATATTACGGAGATAAATGCCTGCTTTCGTTTGGCCCTGAGGTATCTCAAACTTAGAAAGGTTTCAAAATACATCCAGCTTATCCTTTAGCAGCAAGTTAACGATCTCCCATGGCCCTTGAGGACTTGGCCAGTCTGACGAGGTTGATGAACTCCGTGCGATATCCGAATAAATCCTCACCTTTGGAATTCCGGGCAAGGTTTATAACATCATTATAATCGAACTGCCCCATATGAGAATCTCCCCTCAGCAGCTGTCCGAAGGCGGCAACCGCAGAGGCAAAACGGGACTCTGCCGGGGTTTTCAATATGGTTGGATATTCATTTTTTTTGTTTATCGCAGTTGTAATAAGCCGACTCTCTTTCTCATCAGGAAGTTTGTATCTGATTTTAAGGAATGCGTATTCGGAGCTCTTTTCATTTTTATTTGCTACAGGTGAATCTTTTCCGTCACCATATCTAAGGTCATCAATCAGACGGGCGCTGCTTTTGACAGGGGTTATCTCGTACAGGGCCGTAACAGTGTGTCCGGAACCTATGTCTCCGGCGTCCACACGATCGTTATTAAAATCTTCTCTCTTTAGCATTCGTGTCTCATATCCGATCAGCCTGTATTCCGCTACCTTTGCTGGATTGAACTCAACCTGTATCTTAACGTCTTTTGCTATTGTAAAAAGGGTCCCCCTGACCTCATCCACAAGGACCTTTCTGGCCTCATTCAGGGTGTCGATATAGACCGCGTTGCCGTTACCGTTTTGTGCAAGCTTCTGCATCAGGTCGTCATTATAGTTCCCCTGACCAAAACCGAGGACTGAAAGGTAGATGTTTTTATCACGCTTACGTTCGACAAAATCTTTTAATACCGAAGGATCGCGGATGCCCACATTAAAATCACCATCCGTGGCAAGGATCACACGGTTAAGGGTCCCCGGTTCCATGTTTGTTTCTGCAAGAGAATAAGCAAGGCGTATCCCTTCTCCCCCGGCTGTTGATCCGCCTGCCTCAAGACGATCAAGTGCGGCAAGGATCTTTCCCTTATCCCTTATCCTTGTTTTTTCCAGGACAGTACCCGCGGCACCGGCGTATACGGCTATGGAAACGGTATCATCCCGATCAAGCGTATCAACAAGCATCCTGAGGGAATTTTTTAACAGAGGAAGTTTATCCGGGCTGTTCATTGATCCGGACACATCTATAAGGAATACAAGGTTGGACCGGGGTTTTGTTTCCGGCTTAATATCATAGCCTTTTATACCAATATGGAGCAGCTTTGTATCCGGATTCCAGGGTGTCGGGATCAGGGCAACAAAGGGTTTAAAGGGTTTTGATTTATCTTTGGGCAGGGGATATTCATAGTCAAAGTAGTTGATCATCTCCTCAATCCTTACCGCGTTTTTCTGGGGAAGATATCCGTTATTTATTGCTCTTCTTACAAAGGAATAGGAAGCGGTATCAACATCAATGGAAAAGGTTGAGACCGGTTCTTCCGTAACAAGCTTTATTGGATTTGGTGAGATGTTTTCAAACCTGTCGCGACCGATATATTCCTGATTGTCCTGGGCCTGTCCGTTTAAGCTGTCTACCCCTGACAGGTTAAAGTCTGACGCGTATAGGGATCCAGGAGGCGGAGATTTTGCTAGAGCTATTTCTTGCGGAGCGGATTTGAGAGGTTGTTTTTCCTTACTTTCGACAACAGTGGTTGTATCAACAGGGTGTTTTTTTTCAATTAGATTATTTCGAACAAACTTATCACCATTTATAGACTTTTCAAAGGATGATACTATTAATGGTTCAGGGAGGTCGGATTTTTTATTTAGAAATACTGTGGAGAAAGTTATCATGAGCGCCATAAAGCCTGCGACAAGTCCTGCAGTTATTGTGATCGGTTTATTCATGAACCGCCCTCCTTTTTTATTTTTATCCTTTAGACGGCTGACCCATGAAAATCCTTTGAATTTTTTTTCTCTTTGGTTTCTGAACTCAGACAGGGCAGACCGGATGGTCCTGTCACGGGCTTCCTTTTCCGGTTCCGGTATGTTTAACCCGGATAAAAGTCTTTTTATTTTTTTCTCTTCCATCTTTAAACCCTCCCGGAAAAAGCGGCCTTTAAGCTTTTTCGCGCCTGATGTATCCTCCAGGATACTGTTTTTTCACGGCACTTAAGTATTTTTGCAGCCTCTCCATGACTTAAACCTTCACCCATAACCAGCATTAACGCGGCCTTTTGTTTTTCCGGTAATCTGTCGATAAGGGAATATAACTGCTCTGTTTCAGAGGTTTTTTCCTTGAATGTTCCGCTGCTATCATTTGCCTGTTCATTCTCAAAGGCCGATTCATATAATCTTCTGGTGGAATTTTTTTTGCTGTAATCTTTCACTGTATTAATAGTTATACGGAAAAGCCATGTCTTGAAGGATGATTTGTGTTTGAAGGTTTTCAGTTTGCGGGTCAGTTTGATAAATACTTCCTGTGTGATTTCTTCTGCGTCTTCTTTACTGCGGCACCACTTGAAGGAAAAATGATAGACAGACAGATAGTGCCTTTGGATCAGTTTTTCAAAGGCGTGTTCATCCCCGTTTACCGCGAGATCGATCAGCTCAATGTCAGAGTAGTCATCCATATGGAATATTTTCCGTTTTATCCATTAGACGTTTAAGGGGATTGAATCCTTTGAAAAAAATCAGCCGTTTTTCTTTTATTAAAGCATCCGGAGTTTATCAATTCATTAAATAAAAATATCCCCTTAATCATTTTCTAATATCTCATATGTATATATGGAGAGGAAATACGATAAAGTTAATGATTTAACCGGGAGGAGGATATTTTGGACAAAATAGTTCTTGTTTGTAAAAAGAGAGACGACAGGATGGATAACCTTGTAAAATGTCTGAAATATCTTTTTCCTGAATGTTCTGTAGAAGTCAGTAATTTCCGGTTAGAAGATTGCACGGTCAACGGCTGCGGGGATGATATACACGACATTCATGGGCGTTGATTGCGCAGATCAGGCAATGTGCAGGATTCTTTTTTACCCCGGAACTTCCGTTCATCCATGTACATTTTTAACCTGAAATCTCTTCCTTCGTAAAAATTCCCCGGTACTAACCTCATGAAACCCTAACAATCCGCTAATTTTCAATTAACATTTTGTCCATATTTTAGTTCTGATTTAGGCATTTTTCAGTGAGGAGGTGAATGCAGGGCGTTTTTTAATGGTGGACTAACATAATGCTAACACAAACCTAACAATTAAAATGGCATAATTAAACGTTTTCTTAAACTTATGGAGGAAAAAATGGGAATAAAAAAATATACAATAATGAGTCTGTTTTGTGCTTTATGTTTAACAGCTAATATTGCCTGGGCCGGAAATACCGTCGTAATCAAGGGATCAACAACAGTTCTTCCTATTGCCCAGAAGACTGCTGAGGCGTACAAGAAACAGAATCCTGACTTTAATTATTCAATCTCCGGTGGAGGATCCGGTAACGGTATAAAGGCTATTATCGACGGATCAACCGATATTGCCGATAGCTCAAGATTTATTAAGGATAAGGAAGTAAAACTGGCAATTGAAAAGGGTGTTTATCCCGTACCTTTCGCGGTAGCTTATGACTGTATTATTCCGGTAGTTCACCCGTCCAACACGGTTAAAAACCTGACAGTTGATCAGCTTAAGGCTATTTATAAGGGTGAAATAAAGAACTGGAAAGATGTTGGAGGAGAAGATAGAAAAATTGTTGTTATCTCCCGTGACACATCATCCGGCACATATGAAGTCTGGGAAAAAAAGGTCATGAAAAAGGAAAGGGTTTATCCCGGCGCACTGCTGCAGGCATCAAACGGCGCTGTAGTACAAGCCGTTTCCAATAATAGGAATGCAGTAGGATATATAGGCCTTGGTTATTTGAATGACACGGTTAAAGCCACTACAGTAAACAGTATCAAAGGCACTCCCGAGACGACTCTTGATGGCACCTTTCCAATAAGCAGGCCATTATATATGTTTACAAACGGCTGGCCAAAGCTGGATATACTTAATTTTATCAATTTCGTGATAAATCCTGAAAAGGGTCAGAAGTATGTAGAAGAAGCAGGATTTGTTCCGCTTTATTAATAATTAAATACGGGTGCCTGTTTGTGCAGGCTCCCGATTATAAACCGGTTTTATATGAATGATAAATACCACAGTGGAAAAGGCCGGAGAAAAAGAGAAAAACTTGTCCGCTCCGGCTTTTTTCTTGTTGCGCTTGCCTCAATATTGACTCTTGGCCTGATTGTGGCCTTTCTTTTTATGGAGGGGCTTCCCATATTCGGCAAGGTATCTGTCTCTGATTTTATTTTTGGAAAATACTGGTATCCGACTTCCGACCCGCCTGATTTCGGAATTTTTCCGCTTATTATAGCATCAATGGCTGTTACATTCGTCTCATCGGTAATATCAATACCTCTTGGTGTTTTAACGGCTCTTTTTCTGGCAGAGACCGCAACCAGGAGGGTGCGCGAAATAGTTAAACCGGTTGTTGAACTTCTGGCCGCGTTACCATCGGTAGTTATAGGATTTTTCGGGATGGTTATTGTTGCTCCCTTTTTACAGAGAATTCTGGATATACCTACCGGACTTAATCTGTTCAATGCGGCCTTGATGCTGGCGTTTATGTCTGTTCCGACAATTTGCAGTATAAGTGAAGATGCTATATTCAGTGTTCCAAGAGAGCTGAAGGAGGCATCACTGGCACTTGGTGCAACTCACTGGGAAACTATCTGGAGGGTTATTATTCCTGCATCGATTTCCGGGATATCCACTTCTGTAATTTTAGGCATGTCCAGGGCAATAGGGGAAACCATGGTAGTGCTCATGGTAGCGGGTGGTGCTGCTATGATACCTGAGTCTATCTTTGATCCTGTGAGGCCTCTTCCGGCAAGCATTGCAGCGGAAATGGGAGAAGCTCCTTTTAGAGGAGACCACTATTATGCTCTCTTTGCAACAGGCATAGTTCTGTTTGTATTTACAATGGCATTCAATATGATAGCGGAGTATATATCAAATAAATACAGGCAGGTCGGAGCGGCAACACTTTAATAAATAAAACGAATATGAATAGATTACAGAAAATAAAGAAAGGTCGTAAAATAACCCAGAATCTGGTTTTTGGAAGTTTTATCGTTGCCGCGGCATTGAACGGGATCGCATTACTTATAGTAATATTTTTTTTGATAAAAAACGGATGGTCAGCAATAAACTGGACTTTTCTTACAGAAGCCCCCTATGATTCCATGACAAAGGGGGGAATTCTTCCATGTATTGTTGGTACAGCCCTTATCAGCCTGGGCGCTATAATCATAGCTCTCCCCATTGGTGTGGCGTCGGCAATTTACCTGAACGAGTATGCAAAACCCGGAAAACTTGTTCGTATGATTAAACTCGGAATAAACAATCTTGCCGGTGTACCTTCGGTCGTGTTTGGACTTTTTGGTCTGGCATTATTTGTTGTATGGCTCGGATTCGGGGTAAGTATTATTTCCGGGGCACTAACCCTTGCCGCCATGACACTGCCTGTTATAATAGGAGCATCCGAAGAGGCCTTAAGAAATGTTCCGGATACTTACAGAGAGGCTTCCCTGGGCCTGGGTGCAACAAAGTGGCAGACAATCTACAGGGTCGTACTGCCTTCTGCTCTTCCGGGGATTCTAACAGGAGCAATTCTGGGTATAAGTCGCGCTGCAGGAGAGACTGCGCCAATAATGTTTACGGCCGCAGTTTTTTCTACGCCATCTTTACCTTCTTCACCCTTTGATGAAATAATGGCCCTTCCCTACCATATTTATGTTCTTGCAACTGCCGGTACTGAAATAGAAGCAACAAGACACCTGCAGTATGGAACAGCCCTTGTCCTTATCTTTCTCGTGCTGGGATTGAATCTTATTGCAATTATTTACAGAACAAAACTAAGAAGAAGAATGTAAACATTTAGAATGAACGCAGGAATACCGCAGGAATAATGTATAATGGATGATAAAATAAAAATGATGACTCAGGATTTGGATTTCTTCTATAGTGATTTTAAGGCGCTGCATGGTATATCTCTTGAGTTCTATGAAAATAAAGTAACAGCTCTAATTGGCCCTTCAGGATGCGGAAAAAGTACGCTTTTAAGATGCCTTAACCGTATGAATGATCTGATATCCTACAGCAGGGTTGAAGGACGTGTACTGCTTGATGAAGAAAACATATATGATAAAAGTGTTGATGTTGTTTCCCTCAGAAGCAGAGTTGGAATGGTATTTCAAAAGCCAAACCCCTTTCCCAAAAACATATTTGAAAATGTTGCCTATGGCTTAAGAGTAAACGGGATAAAGGACAGGGGAGTAATAGAGGAACGGGTTGAAAAAAGCCTTAAGGGCGCAGCATTATGGGATGAGGTTAAAGACAGGATTAATGAGTCGGCGCTTGGCTTGTCAGGCGGGCAGCAGCAGAGATTGTGCATTGCCCGTGCTATGGCTGTTGAACCGGAAATTCTTCTTATGGATGAACCGGCTTCCGCCCTTGACCCGATTGCTACACAAAAAATTGAAGAGCTGATACACCAGCTAAAGGAAAAATATACAATTATAATTGTTACCCATAATATGCAGCAGGCAGCGAGAGTGTCTGACATGACGGCCTTTTTCTATCTCGGAAAACTTATAGAAGTTAATGAAACAGATACGCTCTTTACAAGGCCGGAACTGCAACAGACATCCGACTATATTACCGGAAGATTCGGATAAATAAGATCAAATAAACAGAATTTTTTAAAATAAAGATTCGAGGAGATATAGATGCCACCCCGTTTACAGATTGAAATCGATAGTCTGAAAAAACAAATTCTTTCACTTGGCGCAATGGTAGAGGAGCAGGTTAACATTGCTATTAAAGCCCTGGAGACAAAAGACCTGGATATTGCTCAGGGAGTTATTAAGATAGACAGGAAAGTAGATGAAATTGAAGTGGAAGTTGAAGAGGAGTGTCTTAAAATCCTCGCGCTCCACCAGCCGGTGGCAGTGGACCTGCGGTTTATTACGGCAGTAATAAAGATAAATAATGATCTTGAAAGAATCGGAGATGAGGCAGTAAATATCGCTGAAAGAGTAATTTACCTCGGGAGCAGGCCTTCCCTGGATGTCTCCTTTGACTATAAAGAGATGTCTGAAATAACAATAAAGATGCTGAAAGACAGCCTTGATGCCCTTGTTTCTCTTGATATTGATCTTGCCTACAGGGTACGCCTGGAGGATGACGAAGTTGATGAGCTGGATAAAGGATTTTTTGACAAAGTTAAGGATGTAATTCCTGACAATCCCGAAAGAGTCGGTTCCCTGATACATCTATTTTCAATATCGCACCATCTTGAGAGAATAGCCGATCATGCTACAAACATCGCAGAAGAGGTAATATACCTTATTGAGGGAGTTATCCAGAGGCATAAGAAGCAGTAAAAAGATACTCTTTATCAGTGTATATTAAGAAGTGAAAAAATGAAACAGAGTATAATAATTCCGCTGATCTTAAGATATAACTGGAAAATCCAGTCTTTATGAATCCCTGCTGTTATATTTTTTTTTGCAGATAACGATATTCTCAACCTTGCAAAGGTGAAAATGGAAACGACCCACAGCAGAGACAAAATATAAAGCCATACTACCATTATTTTACTCCGGATTTTTTATTAATTATAAATACAGTATATTTAACGAATGTTAGAATTATATTAGATTTTTACTGGCGGCATTTAGATTGTAAAAATATCAGACTATATTTTTCTCAGACTAAAGGAATATCCTTTATTTATTCTCCTTAAATTCTTTTTTTTCCGGAAAAACAAAAGAATAACAACGCTGCAATACTTTTCTAATATTCATCTGTGATAATCAACACATTGTGAATGATCATGAATTACTTTGGGTGAAAGGATTGTATTGACATTATGCAGGAGAAAGAACGAACCTATTTTGAAGGCCTACTTTTAAAAAAGATGAACGAAACAATTGATAGTATCATTGACATTGATTCTCTCAAGGTTGATGAGTATGAAAAACAGCCTGACCCTTTGGATCAGGCAACGTTAAATTATACTAGAAATATGACTCTTTTACTGCTTGAAAAGAACAATATAAAAATAAATGGCTTTAAAGAGGCTCTGGAACGGATACATGAAGGGACTTTCGGAATATGTGAAGGTTGTAATGAAAGGATATCGAAAAAGAGACTTAAGGCAATTCCATTTGCGAGATTTTGTATTTCCTGCCAGAGAGAGAATGAAATAAGGCCGATGGAGGTATTATGCTGAGAGAAATAAAAAATGTAATACAACTTATGGTATCATTGCTATTTATATTAGCGGCCATTGCTGTTATGCTTTCTGATATTTATAATATTGATCTATATAAATCCATATTAGGAGCATGTATAGTATCTGTAATATTGGGAGGCCTTCCTTTTTTAAATAGCTCTGGAAGTGAGAAGAAGTAAACGTGTTTTTCCATGATTTCCGGGTTTATATCCTGATGTTTGTCAGAGAAGCAGTTTATTAACTCAGGCAACGCATGACATCACATTTATACGGGAATGATACTCTAAAAAATTTTTTAAACCTGTTTCTCCCATATATCTGGAAAGTGTTTTTTTATCTGATTCCAGAAGGTCGACAAAAATAAGACCATCAAGCACATCACTGAAATCCCGGTCAACATTAAAGCAGAGTATTTTTCCACCGAGTTTGAGATACTGTCTCAGCAGTACGGGAACGCCCTTGTCATCCCTCTCTATGCCTGATATCCATGAAGAGACCTCTTCAATATCGTTACTCCATTGCAGAACCCTTTTTATTCCTGCACGGGATCTCATCATCCGGAATGGTGTTCTGGGTTTGATCATCTTGGAATACCCGGATGTCCCATGGTTCATTTCAAGGAAGGAGACCATCAGTTTTCTGGAATAGGACTGGTAATCCTTTGAGATGCTGACCGCCCCGAAAAGATACCTGTATTTCATATTCTTAACTATATATTGACCGATTCCTTTCCATAACAGCAGCAGGGCAGAATAACTTTTCTGATATTCCGCCCTTATAAAGGTCCTGCCCATTTCAAGGGCCGGACCCATATTATTTAGAAATAAGTCACGGTACTTAAATAAAGTGTGTGTATAAAGGCCTCTTTTTCCTTCCCTGGCAAGGATTTCGTCTGTCCTGCCGACCCTGTATGAGCCGACTATTTCCTGATTTGTTTTGTTCCAGACAAAAATATGTACATAGGTGTGGTCAAAACGATCAAGATCAATGCTGTTCCCGGTTCCTTCTCCTGTAGCCCTGAAGGTCTGTTCTCGCAGGCGTCCTATCTCACGGAGTATGTGGGGTATCTGAGTGCATTGTGCCCTGTATACGGAGAAATCCCTGTTTTGCACCAGGGTCTGTGCTTCAGGCAGTGATTTTATTTCAATTGAAAGAAGTTCACTGCTTTCAGGAGATGATATAGTTTGTATTTTTTTTGTATATTTTTTCACCTGTGGAAGTGACAGGACTTTGCTTTTCTTAAACTCTGATTTTCCAAGTAATTGGGTCCGGAATCTGAGGTAAGAAGTTAGAGTACCAATGTCACTGATTTCAGAAAGCCGCTTATAGGAGATCGGGTGACCAATCTTGTAATTAATACTGACGGTTCTTTTTTTTAAGAGTTCTCTTGGAAGGAGAGCGGTTCGAAGAAACGGATGGACAAGGCCTGCTGCATGGAATATAGGACTGTTTTTTCCGTGAAAAAAAACCGGAAGAACCGGCGAACCGGTTATGTGTACCAGTCTGCCTATGGTGCTGTGCCATGGCGGATCTGTTATTTCTCTTTTTGAAATAGAGAAATGAGAAACCTCTCCTGCCGGGAAAACTACGAGAAGACCACCATTTTTTACCCAGGATGCGGCCTTAAGCAATGAACGGGCGTTGGCTCTTACGAATGTTTTGTTTCCAAACGGGTCAACGGGAAATAATATTGGATGAAGCTCAGAAAACAGGCCGAGGAAATGGTTTGCAATAATGCGAATGTCCTGCCTGATTTTTGAGAGGATCGATGCAAGTACAAGTCCGTCGATTCCCCCAAATGGATGGTTTGCCGCAACAATTAAAGGACCGGAGTTTGGTATTGCCTTTTTTTGATGAGATACTGGCTCATAATAGACTTCCAGCTTTGCGAGGACATTATCTATAAAATCAAAGGGATTATCACATTCTGGCAGGCTGTGATAGTAGTCTCTTATGGTTGGAAGAGACATAAGCTTGTCTAGAGATGACAGCGCAGGACCGGATATAATCCGTTTAATCGGGTTGTTCAGCCGGTAGATTCTTGAAAGCGGACAGTCTAAAATACTTGTTGAGTCTGTCATGTCTTACCTCATTTTAAATAAAGGAAATTATTGTCGGGCCTTTTTTGTCGTTACAAGAATTAAGGGAAAAGTGTTAATGAACAGGTAAAAAATGATTAGATTTTTATTAGAAGTTATTAGTGTCCATCCAAAAACGTTCGTTTTTTAATGAAGCTATCAGCTATCAGCATTCAGCTGTTAGCTTAAAGTATTAAAAACAAAGACTTGGCTGAACGCTGATAGCTGACCGCTGAAAGCTTCATCCAGAAATTGATGCTTTCTGGATGAACACTAGTTAGTAATATGAGAAGTGGTTAAACAGCTATAGTATGTATAATGATATGAAAGAAATATTACTGAATATTTATAACCGTAATCTCGCCAATCGCTAACAATAATCTAAAAGTAAACAGTCAATATTAATGGGTAATTTTATAAGACTTTGGAAAGGTTTTATTTTTAATGAAATGCTTTATTCTCATTTTTCATACACTTATAATTATCTTGTCAACGTCGGTCTTGACGTGTGCCGTTGATAATAAGTCTGATATAAACCTGATTATTAAGAATGAAAAACGCAAGGATGGAAAAAAAGCAATCTCAGCGGTTTTTATTTTAAAGGCAGATCCCGAGCTGGTCTATTCTACTTTACGGGATGTTGAGAAATTTTCTGAATTCATGCCAGGATCGGCAGACGTGGAGATTCTTGAAAAGGGCACCAATTATCAGGAGGTAAGGTTTTCGGGAAGCAGAGGAATATTCAGTGCCGATATAGTAGTGAGAAGAATTATAGACGACAGTAATAAAAGAATAGATTGGAACATTGTAACCGGCCAGCTCCGGGAGATGTGCGGTTACTGGTACGTTGAAAGAGATAATCAAAGAGAATCTTTAACGATTGTTCATTATAATAATTTCGTAGATGCAGGGACATTGATCCCGGATTTTTTAGTGAGAAAGTATTTGAGAGAAGACATTAAAAGGATGGTCCCTAATATTATAAAACGTGTGGAGAGCGGTGGTACATGGTTATCTAATGACTATTTAAAAAAAACAGCCCAAAAAGATAAATAAACAAGCCTGCTTTTATAATCTTAACAAAGTTCTAACACTAAATTCATTTTTTCAAAACATTTCTAGAGAAAAATACATTTTTAGTTAGACACCGATTCTTTCTGGGAGGAGGTGTAAAACGTTTTTCAACGAAAAAAATATTTTTTAACACTTAACTTTAACTAAAAGGGGAGATTAATACATGAAAATAAAAACAATTTTTTCAACGCTTCTTACATCTGCTGTACTGTTTACATGTTCAAGTTCTGTTTTTGCCGGCGAGGTTGATGCTCTTGTTGAAAAGCTTGTAGAGAAAAGAATTCTAACAGAGTCAGAAGCAAAGGATATTGTAAAAGAAATAAAGAAAGACAACGAAAAAGAAAAGAAGACTTCTGCAGGCTGGGCCGATAAGGTTAAACTTAAAGGAGACGTAAGAGTACGTTACCAGACAGAAGATAAAGATAACGATGGAAATCCTTCAAGAGACAGATACAGGGTAAGGGCAAGAGCAGGAATTATAGCCAAGCCAGCAGACAAGTGGGAAGCCGGAATAGGTATTGCTACTGGGGGCGATGATCCCAGGTCAACAAACGCAACGCTTGATAGCACTTTTGATTCACTTGATATCAGAATGGATTATGCGTATGCAAAGTACAGCCCGAACAAAATGTTTAGCATAATGGGCGGTAAGATAAAAAATCCTATATGGGGAACAAAGGATCTTTTATGGGATGGCGATATTAATCCTGAGGGTTTTGCTGCAGAACTGAATTTTAAGATAAATGATGCAATGAAAATGTTTGTAACCCCGGGATATTATATCCTTGATGAATACAAGACAAATTCAGACGACCCTTCATTGTTTTTTATTCAGCCGGGAATCGATTGGAAAGTAAATGATGGGGTAAGTCTAAAATTCGCAATGGCCTATTATAAATTCTCAGATGTAAAGGGAAACGATTTAAGTGAACATGGTTCCGGAACAAACACCGTGGATGGATCCGGAAATTTGATTTACGATTATGACTCCTTAAATTTTGATACTGAATTAGGCTTCAAGTTGCACATGGGATTCCTTGAATATTTGAAAATCTTTGGACAGTATGTGGATTCCGATGCAGACAGTGAGAATAAAGGTTATCTTTATGGTTTTAAAATCGGAGATAAAAGCCTTAGCCGCTTAAATAGCTGGGAATTTAAGGTCAACTACAGAGAGCTGGAAAAGGATGCCTGGCCTGATTTTTTACCTGATAGTGATTTTTATGGCGGAGCTACCGGTGTAAAAGGTATGGAGTATGAGTTTAAACTTGGATTAACTAAAAATGTATCCCTGGGTATTGACTATTATCACGCAAAACCAATAGATAATAGCGAGAAACAAAGTCTCTTACAAACTGATCTAATAATTAAATTCTAGACAGGTTTTCTTACTGTTTGAGAACGGTGATTGTTGCTGCAACCATCACCGTTCTTTTTTAATTAATTAGCATCTTTAGCCTTACCATTTCCTTATCTAAATCTAACATAACTTTCTTCAATGTTTAACTGTAATAAAACATCTGTCATATATACTTAACATTATTTTAATAACTAAATCCGATATGTTTTTATCAATAGAGGCAGTAGATACAAAAGTCGGTTTTAGTAATAAAGATAGTATGTTTTATGTTGGAGAAAAAAATGGAAAATATAGTTTTAAAAGCGGATTTACATGTACATTCAAAATATTCTGTAAGACCCTCTGAATGGATTTTACAAAAACTGGGCTGTGCCGAGAGTTATACAGAGCCAGCTGAATTGTATAAGAGGGCTGTTGAGAAAGGAATGGACCTTGTTACAATTTCCGATCACAATACAATAGATGGAAGCCTTGAAATCGCCCACCTTGACAATACCTTTATAAGCGAGGAGATTACTGCCTATTTTCCCGAAGATAGATGCAAAGTACATATCCTTGCCTGGGACATTAATGAAAGGCATCATGAAGATATTTCAAGGTGCAGAGAAAATATATTTGAACTCGTAGATTATCTTAATGGTCAGTCAATAACACACGCGCTTGCACACCCTACATTTTCTTTAAATGACAGGCTTACATTCGAAAGATTCGAGCAGCTTTTATTGATATTTACTGTTTTTGAAATGAACGGTACACGTGATGATTATCAGAATACAGCTCTAAAAATCATACTGGAGAGATTGAACAGCAAAAGAATTGATGAACTGTCAAATAAATATAATATTAAACCCAATGGGCCTGAACCGTGGAAAAAGGGAATCATTGGCGGCTCTGATGATCATTCTTCTTTGAACATTGCCAGGACCTATACTGAAGTAAGGGGTGCGTCAGATATTGATAGTTTTTTAAATGAGGTAAGGTCGGGAAACAGTATTCCCAAAAGCTGTGCCTCCACACCAAAAACCTTTGCGCGTAATCTGTACAGCATTGCCTATCAGTTTTATAAATCAAAATTTGATCTTGAAAGGTATTCCAATGATGAGATGCTTCTACGTTTTGCGGAAAAAACACTTACAAACAATTCCGGAAACGAATCTATCTATAAAAAACTAAGAGGATATATCGGGTACCAGAGACCGGATTATTTATATAAATCAAAAGGCGAGTCTTTTAAGGATATGATACTTTCGGAGGCGAGAGAAGTAATTAAAAAAAATCAGGGTATGATGAATGCTGTAAAAAACGGAGAAGGCAATGATGATGAAATAGATAGGCTCTGGTTTGATTTTGTTAACGGTATTTCTGAAAAACTTTTAAAGCGGTCAGCCAACTCAATCCTTGAAAATATCTCGGGTGCAAACCTGTTTGATATCTTCAGCACGATCGGATCGGCAGGATCGTTGTATACCATGCTTGCACCTTACTTTCTTTCATACGGGATATTTACAAAGGACAGAAAATTCTGTCGCGATTATCTGAGACATGTCAAAATTGAAGAAAAGCACAGCGCAAACTGTGAATGTAAAATAGCACATTTCACAGATACCTTTAATGAAATAAACGGCGTGGCAAGAACACTGCGTATGCAGGTTGAGGTGGCAAAAAACCACGGTAAGAACCTTACAATGATAACCTGCGGTACTGAAACCGGAAAAGAATCTGTCGTAACATTCGATCCGATAGGAGAATTCGAATTACCCGAATACCCTGAAATAAAGCTCTACTACCCGCCGATACTGAATATGCTTGATTACTGCTACGAGCAGAATTTCACCCATATACACAGTGCAACACCAGGCCCCATGGGCCTTGCAGCGATGCTTATATCTAAGATTTTAAAAATACCCCATTACAGTACTTACCATACGGCCTTTCCGCAGTATGCCTATAAGTTAACGGAAGATCCAGCTATCGGAGAACTCATGTGGAAGTATATTGTATGGTTCTATAATCAAACGGATATGGTGCTTGTACCATCTAATTCAACAGGAGATGAGCTGGCAGAAAAGGGCATAGTAAAAGATAAAATAAAATTCTACCCCAGAGGGATTGACACCAAAAGATTTCACCCTCAAAAGAGAAACGGGTTTTATCAAAAAAATTATCAAATAAATGATAACACCTTTAAGCTGATCTATGTTGGAAGAATATCCAGAGAAAAAAATCTGGGGATACTGACGTCCGTGTATAAAGAACTGATTAAAAAAGGGGGTAATTATCATCTTATTTTTGTGGGTGAAGGTCCGTTTTTAGATGAATTAAAAAAAGACCTGATGGGTTATCCTGTCACCTTTACCGGATATTTAAAAGGGGAAGATCTTTCCCAGGCATATGCGTCCAGCGATATGTTTATTTTTCCTTCCGAAACAGACACTTTTGGCAATGCAGTGCTTGAAGCACAGGCATCAGGACTTCCCGTGTTTGTAACAGACATCGGCGGTCCAAAGGAAAATATGGTCCCGGGAGAAACAGGATTTGTTTTTAATACAAGGGATATGGAGAATATTGTTTCGGAGATTTTACGTGTAAGCAGGGATCAAAAACTTATGAAGATTATGAGAATGAATGCCAGAGCCTATGTTGAAAACAGGACCTTTGAATCTGCTTATCTTGACAACTGGGAGTTATATAAGACACCAGTTCAATAGGGAATCTTTACATCCTCCCATGATTCATTTACTGTTTTTTGCATGTCGACCCAGTTGCCATTCTCAACAGCGTTGGCTATTATTTCAGCAACATAAGGGTAGTTAATCGGAGAGATGCAGGGCCTGTTAAGAAAATCATCAAGCTTGACAATTTCAAGTTTTTTCATAACAAAACCAAGATCGAGCAATTTAATTGCCCTGGCGTTTGATAATTGTTCCATCTGTCCTGAAAGAGGTTTTATCAATATTTTTTTTCCAATGGTCAGGGCTTCACTGACCAGTTCAAAGCCGGCATTTGTGACCACGCCGCCGCACTCCTTAAGGTCATCAAGAAAACCTTTTCTTGAAAAAGGGCAAAGTCGGATATTTCCCTTGAGAGAAGGTTTCTTAAATTTATGGTAGACATAAAAATCATATTTTTTAAATGGGATTAAAAGTCTCAGTATGTCATCTGGCTCTTCAAAGGGAAGGTAAACAAGTATCTTGTTTTCGATAGCTGATAGACTCTTCATATTAAACATCGGGACAACCGGGGGAAGAATAGGCTGGTTAAAATGATGCCAGTGAAGCCCGATAGGATAATCTACAGAGGCAAAATGTTTGATTATGAAACGTGCAATGGGGTTCGCACCTTCGACTGGAATATCATTATAAAAGGCATACTGATGCCCTATACCGATAGAGGGGATATTATTTCTGCGTGCTATTCTGGATGTCAGGGGTTCAAAATCTGTGATCGCGATATCATATTCAGAAGCATCAAAAGAAGAAATATCAGAAAAAAATTGACTGAACTTCAGGTTAAATATTGTTTTGAAATATTTAATCCTGCCTTTGTAGGTGGAAAAAGTAAGGCCATTATAAATTTTATATGGATGTAATTCATCAATATCCCATAGTAAAGAGGAATCCCTTCCGCTTAATATTACAAAAATATTATGGCCTCTTTCTTTGAGACAGCGAATAATTTCCCGTGAGCGGCTTATGTGGCCATTGCCTGTTGCCTGCACGCCGTATAATATATTCATTTACAGAAATTGACCTTTAATGATTATCGATAATAATGCACTCACTGTGCCAAGAACGAATCCAGCCAGTATGTCAGTGGGGTAGTGAACTCCAAGATAAATTCTGGAAACACCCGCAAGAGTCGCCCAGGCTGCTAAGGGAAGAAAAAGAAAGGGAACATGCAGGCCAAGAAGTATTGCAATCACCCATGCTGCTGCGGTATGACCTGAAGGAAGACTAAACCTGTCACTCGGCTTGATTCTGTTTTTTATTCCTCTTTGAACCTCATAGGGACGAGACCTTTTTACACATCGTTTTATAATTTTGTAGGAAGGCAACTCGATAGAAAAGGCAATTAAAGAAGAAAGAAAAAATGACAGAGCCTTTGATGTATCAATAAATAAAAGAAAAAAAGGAATCAGCGGATAGTAATATCCGTTTGCACTGTGGGATACCCATGGTAAAAAGGTGGCGAGAGACCTTTTGCTCTCAAGATTAAATATTTTATTTAAATATAATGTATCAATGTGGCTTACATTTTGAAATATGCTCATTCTTATTATTTTCCTTTATTATATAAACAGATGGTAAAGTGAAAATATTAGGAAGATATTAGAATTATATTCTTCTTGAGTTAAAATCTAATATTTATGAAAAGATTATGGTAATTATGATATAGGAAAAATGCTTTTTGACAGTTATAAGTCTAAAGAAATTTTTATTGAAATAACATTTATTTAAGAGGAGAGAAAAGTGTCTCAGATAATGCCGGAAGGTGAAGCGGTTCGGAATGCCGTAAAATGGATATCAAATGAGTGTAAAGAGAATGAGAAAAGTAAAATCAGCCTGTTAATATGTGAGGCCGCAGCCAGGTATAATTTATCGCCAAAGGATGAAGAATTTTTAAGGGCCTTCTATTCTAAGGAAAAAACCTAAGAAGGGCGGTTAACATACGATATCCTTTATCTTCTGGCTCAAAAAATCCACCTGGTTTTTAACCTTTTTATCAAGCTTGATTTTTTTCTCTATAACCTCTGAAGAGTAGATAACCGTAGAGTGGTTCCTGTTTATTGATTTCCCGATTTCTTCGAGTGTTGCATCCGAATAGTTTCGGGAAAGGTATACATACATGTTTCTGGGGTAAGTATGTATCTTTTTCCTGGACTTGGATGGAAGCACAGAGTTTTCTATCTTGTAGTACTTACAGATCAGCTTCCTGATACTGACAAGGGAAATAGAGCTTTGATCGGTTATATGGTATTTAAGCACCTCTTTAGCCAGATTTATATCTGGCCTGGCTTTCATTAATTCCGCCTTTGCCTTGAAACACCTTAAGGCACTTTCTATCTGCCGGATATCCTTGGTAAGTTTTTCTGCAAAAAGGTGAACAATCTCCTCTGTAAGCATCAGATTATGTTCTGTGGCCTTTTTCTCTATTATTTTTACCCGGGTATTATAATCAGGCTTATCAAGGGTGGTGATAAGACCGGAAGTGAGTCTGGA
>JASFHE010000046.1:0-18112 GCA_050123415.1 Desulfobacteraceae bacterium
TGCGTTTTTTCCTGGGTGGTGATTTTAATTCAGCCACGGACCTGTATCTGTTATTGAGTTATTACCTGAAAAATATTGCCATATCAGATATTGACGGCAACAATGTCCTTAACCTTTCGCCTAAAAACCTGCGTCCGGCCGGGTTCGGCCCTGATGAAGGCATTATCCCCTATCCTTCTAACTCTTTTCCGGGGTATAGAATTATCCAGGAGTATTTTCTTCTTCCGGAAAAATTCCTGTTCCTTGATTTGTTCGGATGGGAAAAATGGACAGACAGGGGAAAAGGCAATCAGTTTGAAATACGATTCGAATTCGATAAAATCCCCTTTCCTTCACCAAGGATCAAAAAAAGCGATTTTGTCCTCTCCGCCACACCTGTGGTAAATATATTTCCTCACTCTGCAGAACCAATAAGACTGGATCATCGGAAAACCGAATATAAGATAAGTCCCTCCGGTCGCGAAAAGAGTCATTATCAGGTTTATGATGTTCAAAAAGTAGTCGGGTATGTACAGGGGACTGCTGAAGAACGGGTATACAGCCCTTCTGATAAATTTGACATCAAACAGGATAATAATCCTGTCTATCATACAACTGTCAGGAGTTCACCTGTCAGGCAGGATCTCGATGTATCAATATCAATCGCCTATAACTCCAAAACAAGACGCCCTGTTTCGGAAACTTTATCCATTGATCTAATGTGTACAAACGGATTTCTCACAGAGGAACTGAAAACCGGGGATATCTCAAGACCTACCAGGGGCCTGCCGGGTCACGTAGAATTTACAAACCTGACCCCGCCGACAAGCACAATCCTGCCGCCAATCGGCTCGGACCTTTTATGGCGCCTGATATCCCATCTGTCACTTAACTCAGCGTCCCTTGCAAATACGGAAAATCTTAGAAGCATTCTGGATCTGTATCTGTTTAAAAATCCTGTTCATCCCGAATACTATACTGCCAACAAGAGACGCCTTGAAGGAATTGAACAGGTCAGCACCAGGGGCAGCAACAGGCTTGTCTCCGGAATAATGATGAGGGGCCGTGAAATAGAGGTAAGAGCCAGGCATGACTATTTTGGAAGTCAGGGAGACCTGTTCCTCTTCTGCCAGGTACTCGATCATTTTTTCGGCTCATATGCATCCATTAATTCATATACCCGGCTTGTGTTAAAAGAGATAATCACCGGAGATATCTACCGATGGCCGGAAAAACTGGGGGATCGTCCCCTGATATGAGTAAACAAGAGATGGAATCCATAAAACGTAAAATCCTGGATCAGGCCCATTCCTTTTCCTTTTTCCAGATATTCCGTGTTCTGCGTGTAATATCCCGGGAAAAACCGGAGAAAAGGAATCTGTTCCAGGATTTTTTTAGCAGGATTGATATCAAGCCAAAGCTTTCGCTCGCCTTCCCCGCATCGGACGTGGAGAGTGTGAAGGAAATAGAAAGAGACGATGAAAAGAGATTCCTGATTATTGCAAATCTGCTGGGGCTTTACGGATCATCATCTCCACTGCCCATGTTTTACACCGAAGATCTCATAGAAGAGGAAAACGAGGACGAATCGGTTTCCCGGGATTTCATTGATATTATTAACCAGAGGATCTTTGAACTGCTCTTTGAGTGCTGGCTCAAGTACCGGCAGTTCCTTCAGGTTTTTGAGGCCGATAATCCCTCCTATATGGATAAATTATTCTGCCTTATCGGCATGGGTGAACCATCCTTGAGAAAAGGCATAGAAAATCCGCATGGTCTGCTGCGATACGCCGGATTATTTACACAACAGCCCCATTCCGCTGTGGGACTAAAAACAATACTCAAAGACAGCTTTCCCGGAATAAAATTTGATATCCGGTCGTGCGTGGAAAAGACCACGGAGATCCCTGATGATCAGCTAATGAGAATAGGTGTATCGTCATACTCACTTGGAGTGGACACCTATATAGGCAGGGAAATACTCGATAAAATGGGCAAGTTCCGGATACAGATAGGGCCAATGTCCATAGAAGAATTCAAGGGATTTTACCCAGGCTCTAAAAATTATAATCAACTCACATTTCTGACCGGGCTCTATTTTATAGAGCCGCTTGAGTATGACTTGGAGCTTATCCTGAAGGAAGGAGAAGCACAAACCGTCTGCCTTGGTGATCCTTCCCGGGCCACCCTTGGATTTGACACTTTCATTTTTTCTTCTTCGGAAATTATGGGGGAAATCAAAACGATTTTACAAACAACTAAAAATTGAAATGGAAAATCATGGTTTCTGTTGATATTAAATCACTTTTAGGCCGTCTAAATTCTCACTGCACACGATCTTTGGAAGCTGCTGCCGGATTATGTGTTTCACGCACACACTATGAGGTAACAGTGGAGCATATGCTGGCCAAGTTACTGGATGACCCTAATACTGATATACCTTTGATCCTGCGTCATTTTGATATGGACGCCGGCCAGGTCCAAAAGGCGGTGGATCAATCTCTGGAAGAATACAAGACCGGAAACGCGGCCAAACCTGTTTTTTCACCGTTGTTAATGGAATTGATCCAGAATGCATGGTTGACGGCATCGGTTGATCTCGAAGAAACCCGGATACGGTCCGGCGCACTCATGCTGGCCCTTATAAATCAATCTTCGCTTTTTGCGACCGGTAAATACGTGGATCTTCTGACCAATATCAGCCGGGATGCCCTGATGTCTCAATTCTGGGATATCCTGAAAGGATCATCTGAAAAGCCTTCTTCCCGGGTCGAGTCGGTTAGTGAAGGAGAAGCACCGACTGACAGCACGGCCCTGGCCAAATACTGTGTGGATTTCACTGCAAAGGCAGACGCGGGGGAAATAGATCCGGTATTTGGAAGAGACCGGGAAATCCGTCAGATGGTGGATATTCTAGCGCGGCGCCGTAAAAACAATCCCATTGTTGTGGGAGAAGCAGGTGTGGGCAAGACCGCTGTTGTAGAGGGTTTGGCTCTCAGGGTAGTGGAGGGGGATGTCCCTGAACTTCTTCGGGATGTGTCCATCATCGGTCTTGACATGGGCCTTCTGCAGGCAGGCGCCGGTATGAAAGGAGAGTTTGAAAATCGTTTAAAGTCCGTTATCAACGAGATAAAGGCATCTGAAAAACCAATTATTCTGTTTATTGATGAGGCCCATACTTTAATCGGTGCGGGGGGGGCGGCAGGGGGAAGTGATGCGGCCAATCTGCTTAAACCTGCCCTGGCACGGGGAGAGTTGCGCACAGTCGCCGCCACCACCTGGTCTGAATACAAGAAATACTTTGAAAAAGACCCTGCGCTGGCCAGGCGTTTTCAACTGGTAAAGCTGGATGAACCGTCAGAAGAGACTGCCGTGCTGATCCTGAGGGGCCTGAAAAGTAAATATGAAGAGGCCCACAATGTTGTTGTCAGGGATGATGCTATCGAAGCGGCGGCCATCCTGTCAAGCCGGTATATATCAGGCCGGCAGCTTCCTGATAAGGCCGTGGACCTGCTGGATACTGCCGCCGCAAGGGTAAAAGTCCTGTTGAGCGCCAAGCCTGATGTGATCGAAGACAGGGAACGTACCATCCAGGCCCTTGAACGTGAAAAAAAGGCCCTTGAGCGCGATAAAATGCACGGTATTGAGATAGATACCGAACGCCTTGAAGAGATAGAAAAAGAGCTTGAGTCTCTGAATAACCAACTGAATGAGATGAAAGAGCGTTGGCTCAAGGAACAGGAACTGGCGCAGGAAGTCATAACGTCAAGAAAAGCGTTCTATGAACTTAACTCTCAGGATAGTCCTGACGCGGGAAAAGAGGATGAATTAAAGGAAAAGATCGATCAAGCCTCGAAAGCACTGGAAGAACTCCAGGGGGATTCATCCCTGGTAAAGATCGAGGTAGATCCTGATGTAGTATCAAAGGTGGTATCCGACTGGACCGGAATCCCCCTGGGTAATGTAATGAAAGACGAGGCCCTGAATGTCATAAAGCTGGAGGAGAACCTTAAAAAAAGGATCAAGGGCCAGGACGAGGCAATGGGTGTGATCACCCAGGTGATCAAGGCAGCGAAGGCCGGGGTCAAGGATCCGGAACAACCCCTTGGGGTCTTTCTCCTGGTAGGCCCCAGCGGTGTAGGCAAGACCGAGACCGGTCTGGCTATTGCCGACCTCCTTTTTGGCGGAGAAAATTTTATGGTGACCGTGAACATGAGTGAGTTCCAGGAAAAACACACGGTAAGCCGCCTGATCGGTTCACCCCCGGGATATGTCGGCTATGGCGAAGGTGGAATGCTTACAGAGGCAGTACGCCAGAGGCCCTATTCGGTTGTCCTGATTGATGAAGTGGAAAAGGGTCACCCGGAGGTGATGAACCTGTTTTACCAGGTCTTTGACAAGGGCATGCTGTCTGACGGGGAGGGTCGGGACATAGACTTCAAGAATACAGCCATCTTTCTCACCAGTAACCTGGCAACAGATGTTATCACGGAGATGTGCTCAGGCGACGAGATTCCCCCTATGGAGACAATCGCCGCCGCCATCAGGCCGATCCTGAGCAATCACTTCAAACCGGCGCTGCTGGCACGCATGAATGTGGTTCCCTACTTCATACTCCCGTCTGAGATCCTGAAGGATATTGTGGCATTAAAGATAAACAAACTCGTCAAACGCCTTGACGAGACCCACAAGATGAAGCTTGTTTATACCAATAAAGTACTGGATCAGATCGCTGCCAGATGCACAGAGGTGGAGACAGGAGCCAGGAACATAGACTATATAATGAGCGGGACAATAATGCCCCGCATGTCACAGGAGATCCTTACCCGCATGGGTGAAGGGGCAATGCCGACAGAGGTTCATCTGGATATTGCCGAGGACGGTTCCTTTAAAATAGAGTTCGGAGGTTAAACATGCCTAGAGAATTTTTATTTGAGGTAATAGATTCGACAAAGAACATTCCTCTGGTAGTCGTGAATTTTACAGCAAGTGAGTATATGTCTAAACCCTTTAGTATCAACATCACACTAGCCTCACCACCTAATGATCCCAATGTCAGCGAAATCGAATTCGATGACGTAATAGCACAACCGGCCCTTTTAACGATAAAAGATAGTAGCGGTAATATCGAACGATACTTTCATGGCAAGATCCGCAAATTTGTAAAGCTCAGAAAGAAAAATACTCAGTTTATTTACAGGGCAATAATGGTCCCTGAAATGTGGAAACTATCACTGATAAAGAACAACCGTATTTTTCATGATTCTCCGGTATTGAAATCTAATCCCGGAACTACTGATACTCCTGTTGCCCAGGTAATCCTGGATGAAATGATGATAGACAAAGAGCTGATAATCCAGAATTCCTATGACACAAGAGACTATTGCTCTCAATATCAGGAGACAAGCTTAAACTTCATATCCCGTCTTCTTGAAGAAGAGGGGATCTTTTATTTTTTTAAGCACCTTGAAGACGAAAATGCACCGGGCACATTCAAACATACAATGGTTATCGGGGATTCCGACTTGAGCTATCAGGATTTTTCTGACGGGGCCAAAGAACTTGATTTCCATTTCTCCGACCAATACAGCGCCATGGCTTCAGACGCGGATTATGTGTACATCTTCAGGCTCTCCAGACAAATCCATTCCGGGAAGGTCCTCCTTAAAGACTTTGATTTTAAGGAACCTGGCACAAAAGTGGAAGGAACATCGGTGGACTTAACGGATCATGGGGGAAATACTTTTGCAGAATGGAAGACATATGATTATCCCGGAGGCTACACAACCGGAAAAAGAACAGTTAATGTTTATGACAGTAATGGGGATCAGGTCTTTGAGGATGCAGCTAAAACCGTTCCAAAAACAGAGGTGAAAGATGATGGCAACGTGATTATCAGGACCGGACTGCCTGATACGCGTCTGCAGGAAGAGTCAGTGAAAAGGGAAATGGGAAATGGGGAAAGTGTGTGTCCCGCTTTCTTGCCCGGCTATAAATTTACATTAAAACAGCATTTTCGTTATAAGTTAAATGATAAGACCCCTGATAAGGAAGAGTATGTCCTTACCCAGGTAATACATAAAGGAAAACAGCCTCAGGCTTTAGGGAGTCAGGACCCATCTACATATTACAATACGTTTCAGGTTATCCCTTCTTCAGTAAAGTTCAGACCTAAAAGGAAGACAACTAAGACGGTTGTAAAAGGGCCCCAGACTGCTATTGTGGTTGACTTGAACGGAGAAACCGAAAATCCCGGTGTCCAAACAGAAGGAAACGTTCATACCGATGAATACGGCCGTGTAAGGGTAAGGTTCCATTGGGAACGTGCTTACACGAACACACAGAATAAAGATATATACCAAAACACGGCCTGGGTAAGGGTAAGTCAGGCCTGGGCCGGCCAGGGATGGGGTTCCATGCATATTCCTCATGTTGGGCAGGAAGTAATAGTGGAATTTCTGGATGGTGATCCTGACAGGCCGATTATTACAGGGCGTGTCTATAATGGTGACAACATGCCTCATAATGCGAGTGCAGAAGACACTATGAATCCCAGCGTTGACAGTCATATAAGCGGTTTTCGCGATGAATTCGGGAACAAACTGATCTTTGACAGCACCGCAGGTGAGGAACGGGTAGTGCTTAAAAGCCCCAAACACGACTCCTACCTCAGCCTTGGTAAAGAAGGTGCAGAGCTCAAAACAACTGCGGATAGAAAAGATAGAGTCATAGGAAACATAGTTGAAGCGGGTTGTGGCACAAAATTTGAGGTCATGGCCGGTCTCGGATTCGAGGCAAAATTTGCCCAGACATATGAAATTGCTCTTGGCCAGGCAGCGGAATTTTTTGCAGGCAACAAGATTGAATTCGGACTTGGCACCGAATATTCATTAGGTACGACAAAGGACCTTAAGGCCGTAGAGGGGGATATAGAGCACGAATGCAAAAAAGATTACAAGCTGACCGCCGGAGACGGCTTTAATATTATTGGCGGAACACAAGATGTGTCATCAATAAACAGATCAATGTTAAGCGCCTATTCCGATGGCCTAATGCTCTCCCTGGGAGACGATAAGGAAACAAAGACAGCAAGGGCGGATTTGGGTAAATTAACCTGGGGTGTTACCGGGGTCGCCTCTTTATTTGGGATTATTTTCGCAATATGCGCAAAAGCCTTTGACGCTGTTGGCGAAGGGACTGATGTTGATGAATATACATTTGGAAATCACGGGTTTGGCACACTAACTGCTGCGACCGCCGTAATCCAGTCTATCATCTCTATGGTCATTGGCTTCTCGGAGAGCGATTCCGTTGAGCCTTCCTTTCATGAAGACCCCCATGCAGTATTTGGAATGAATGAAGCGGGAATAACCCTTGGGATTAAACCTGATTTAAAGAAAACTAAGGATGAACTGAATAAAATTCGTGATGATATAAAAAGAATCAAAAAACAGAACAAGTTGATTGCATTGCAAAAGCTAAAACGTGCAAAAAACCGTTCAGAAGCAGCAAAAGAGCTTGAGGAGTTAAATGATAAGCAAGGAGAAATATGGAAAGAATTCATTGTAAAATCTCTGGGCGCTGATACGGAATCACAATCAAAGATAATGATGAAAGATGACGGCTCCATAAGCATAAATTCAAATGGATCTGACTACCCAAGAAAAAGAGTAACGGCAGACGCGGTCATCTGGGATTGGAAAAGACCCTTTCGCTTGCCTAAAGAGGCGGAAACTGAAGAAGACACAGTTATCGGGAAAAAGGAGATTTTTTTAGGCGTAGGCGAACCAAAAAAAGAACTCACTAAAATCCTGATGGATGAGGAAAAAATAAAAACTACCGCTGGGACATCTTCTATATCAGTAGAAAAAGATAGCAATATTCGAATATTCTCAGAAAAAAATATTGATGTATCCACTTCAAAAGAAGTTTATATAGGAGGGGAAAAAGGAATATTTCTGGATTCCAAAAAATATGTAATGGCTAAAGGTGGTCTAAAACACAAAAATTTTGAAGTGCTCGCTTAATGAGTTTATTTTAACCTTATTAACTATTGTATTTATTAATTAAAATTGAACAGAATATAGGACATCAAGTAATTCCTATAAAGGAATAATCGTTGGAAATCTTAAATCAAACAAATTTTAATTTTGCAAATATTATTGGAAGGATCAATTTCCCCGGGCATTCTCTATCCCTAATAATCAAAGGGACATTCCATCTAAACCAAAACAGCGTTGCTACACAGGCGGAAGATCAGCTTTACCCAATGGGAGACGAATTCTTCCCGGACGATGTTGAAATGCAGGGTAGCTGCTGTTATGAATCTGATTTTGCATATTTTAAACCAAAGGCAGATCTGCTTCTTTCAGGTCACTGCCATGCTCCGAACGGAAGTCCCGTTCCAGCCTGCCAGATAAAATTTCAGGTAGGGGCTCATGAAAAAACACTTAACATCTTTGGTGACCGCCAGTGGAAAAGATCACTGGGGATCAGGACCATAACCGACCCAGAACCCTTTACAAAGATGGAATTAAAATATGAAAACAGCTTTGGCGGCCAGGGGTATAAAAAAAATCCAGTTGGTAAAGGCGTTACGAAACAGGAAGCCGGGGATGGGAAAAAAGCAATACTACTTCCAAATATCGAAGACCCGGAGAATATAATAAGCTCTCCTCGATATCAGCCTGAACCTGCTGGTTTCGGTCCTCTTTGTAAAACATGGGAGCATCGGCTTAAAAGAATGGGGACATATAAAGGGAAATATCTCAAAAAAAGATGGCCCTGGTTTGCCGAAGATTTTGATTATGGATATTTTAATGCCGCTCCTCCTGATATGCAGGTGGAAGGATATCTCAGGGGAGATGAAGAACTCTATTTTAAAAATCTTCACTCCGAATACTCAAGGTTCAAATCAAGACTGCCAGGAATAAGGATTCGCTGCTTTGTAAACAAACTGGCAGATACAGTATCCGGTGATACGGAATTTAAAGAGATAAAAATGAACCTGGACACGCTGTGGGCGGACATGGACAATGAAAAACTTGTCCTTGTGTGGCGTGGAGTAACAGAGATTCAATCAGAAGAATATGAGGAACTTCTGCATACCTTTATTATCTCCGAACCCCTTTCGGAACAGCCGGCAACCGTTGAAAATTGCAGAGAAATGTTCCTGGCAACAATTACAGAAGAAGAGGAAGCAGCAGAAGTACCTGAAGAACAGGAGATAGAAACAGAAGATCCGGAAATTGCAAAACCTGAGGATGAGCCGGAGGAAGTCAAACAGGAAGAACCGCCTAAAAAATTGGATCTTAAAAAACTGATCAAGGCCCAGATAAATATGATACTTGTCAAAATGGGCATTGATATAGAAAATCTTCCCCCGCAAACAAGGGAAAAGACTGAAAAGGAACAGGATAAAATACTGGACAGGCTCTTTGAAAAAGATCCTGACAAAAAAATGGCCATGGAACAGGTAGAACATAAGGAAAGGCTGTCTAAAGATTTGTCAAAGCTCGGTATTGACCTGGATAACCTTCCCCCTTTGAGTGACAAGGCAAAAAAAGAACAGCTTAAATTGCTTTCTGCATTTGGTATGGACAATCCCTCGATCGTACAGTCTCCCGAAATGGCTCCTATATTTGGGGTTTTACAGGCTGTAATACCCAGGATGGGTCTGGACCCTGAAAACCTTGATCCATTTATTGCCGAGGCAAAGAAGCAGCGGGAAAATATCCAGAAAAAACTGGGAATGGAAGCAGGAGAGGAATCGGTTGAAGAGGAGACAACCCCGGCGCTTACCCGTGAAATTGTACAGGAACGTGCCGCTCGTAACGACTCTTTTGGAGGAGAGGATCTGAGGGGAATAGATCTTTCGGACCTTGATCTTAAGGGTATTAATTTTTCAGGGGCAAATCTCACAGGTGTTGTCCTGAAAAATTCAGATTTAGAAAAAGCCAATCTTACGAATGCTGTTCTTACAGAAGCAGATCTTTCAAATGCCAACCTTGCAGATGCTTTATTAACAGGGGCTGATCTGGACAACACAAATCTTGAAGGATCAATACTGGAAAATGCAATTATAAAAAGCGTTGTTCTGAAAAATACAGTTTTGACAAACTCTAATCTGAAGGGTGCAGATCTCACTGGCTCTGACATATCCGATTCTGATCTCGAAGGCCTGGATTTAACAAACGCCGTGCTTAAAGGTGTTGACTTTACAAACGCTAATCTATCAAACACTATTCTTATAGCCTCGGATTTATCTGATGCCAATCTGAAAAAGTCAAACCTGTCCGGCGCTGACCTGTCCGAAGCAAACCTTACTAATGCTGTTTTAATAGAGAGTCTCCTGGAAAATGCTGAGCTTAAAAACGCTGACTTCTCGAAGGCAGATTTGAAAAAGAGCAATCTTAAAAAGGCCAGCCTCGAAGAAGCTGATTTTTCTGAGGCTGATCTTACAGATTCGGATCTGTCTGAAACCATATTAAACGAAGCAATCTTTGAAAAGGCAAATATGCAAAACGCACTCCTTATAGATGCAGAAGCTGTTGATGCAAATTTCTCAGAGGCCGATCTGACAAATGCAAAGCTTTCTAATGGTGATTTTTCAAAGGCTGACTTTTCAAAAAGCGTTTTAAATGAAGCTGACTTCAGTAATGCCAGAATGGAGGATGCATCTGTTGAAGGGGCAAAAGGCACTAATATTAATTTTAGAAAGGCTGACCTGACCAGACTCCGGGCGTCTGAGGGATGTGATTTTACCGGAAGCAGATTCAGAGAAGCAAAAGGGGCTGAATCCATATGGCACGATGCAGTATTAAAAAATGCCGATTTCACCCTTTCCAATATGCATGGTGCTGACTTCACAAAGGCTGACCTGCAGAATGCTGATTTCAGTGCTGCGGACATGAAATACGCCAGGTTTATGAAGGCGGACATGAAACTGGCAAAATTATTATACATGAATTTATTTGAGGGGAATCTTGAAAAAGCAGATCTGACCGGGGCAGACCTGACCGGGTCCAATATGTATGGTGTTGAGTTTCTGGATGCAGTAATCGATCATACGAAGATGGAAAATATGAATTTGAAAATGACGAAGTTAGGGTAAAACTCATAATGTCTGACTTTACAAATATCAAAGACTTCCAAGACCTCTTAAAGGGCATCAATCTTGATGATTTTAAAAACTTTGGCAGAAGCTTTATATCTACTGAAGATGTTCTTAAAAAAATAGAGGACGGGGAGTCCCTGGCAGGCGCCAGGCTGGTGGGACTGAACCTCGCCGGATTAGATCTCAGCGGTTTTAATCTGGAAGGGGCTTTTATTCTCAACACTAATCTAAAGGGTGCAAAACTGGAAGGTGCAAATTTCGGTAACGCTACAATCAATAATTCCGATCTTAGTGGCGCAGTATTGAATAAAGCGGATCTGTCAACTGCCAGACTGGTCAATGTAATTCTGGAAGGCGTCAATTTTTCAGATGCCATTCTCTCAGGCATCAGCATAGGCGTAGAGCCTGTTTTCAAAAAAAGTCCGGATGAGATAAAAGTACCCGAAAGGTTTAGAGAGGCGATAAAAAAGGACCCATCAAATATCGACATGGCCTCTCTTGACATCGATTTGGAAGATTTTGGTATATCCTCGTTTGATTTTGAATATCCGGAATGCAGTATTAAAAATTCGATTTTTTCGAATGTTACTGCCAGAAATGCAACCTTCGAACGCGTTCTTCTTGATAATGCGATTTTTAAGGGAGCAGACCTGAGCGGTTCGTTTTTCATTGCTTGTCACATGCGGGATAACGACTTTACACAGACAATACTCGAACTTGTCGGTTTCAGAGATACCGGTCTGGAGTCATCAAAATTCCTCTCAGCAAGGCTCCATGGCACTAAATTTATAAAATGTGATCTTCAAGAATCGGATTTTGATCAATCCGAATTTATCAAGGTAAGAATAACAGACAATGACCTTGCTTTGGTCAAAAACCTTCCAAAGGATCTCCCCCATTGTATTTTTTCCGACTGTGACCTTACCGGCAAAGATTTTTCCGAGGCGATCCTGATTAATACGGAGTTCACAAGAACCAGGCTTATTAACTGCTCATACAGCCGGGCTGATCTTGCCGGAGGTAAATTTATTGATTGTGACCTGACAGGGGCAGACCTGACAGCCGCAAACCTTTTCAAGACCGAGTTTTCCAAAGCATCAATGAAAGGCCTTTCATTGCGGGGGACTGATCTTGAAGAAGCGAATTTTAGTAATACAGATCTGACTGACGTAGATCTCACATCTGCAAAACTTAAAAAATCAAAATTTCTTGGGACAACTCTTACAGGTTCGATATTTAAAGATGCTGATGCTGAAGGAGCTTTATTTCAGGAGACCATTGCAAGCAGGGCGAATTTTACGGGCGCGAACCTGAATCAAACCGGCTTTAAAAGATCGGATTTTTCAGAATCTGATCTTTCATTATGCAGGCTTGCGAATACGAAAATTCAGGAATCAAAGTTAAACAATACTGTTCTAAAAGAGACGGATCTGACAAATGCATTATTCCGGGACTCGGACCTTGAATATGCTGATATGTCAGGAAGTAAGTTTGGAGAAACAAGATTTTTTAATACAAACCTGAAGGGTACCTCCCTGAAGAACGTGGCATTAAAGAGCATTATTTTTAATAAATGCACCATGGAAGGTATAGACCTGAGCGGTAACGATCTGAGTGAGACGGATTTTTCCGGTGCGCAACTTAAAGGAGCACGGCTTGTCGAATGTGATTTATCGGATGCTGATTTTTCAGGTGCGAACCTCAAAGGAGTGGATTTTTCACAGTCAATATTTAAGGATGTACTGGCATCAGGAGCTGATTTTTCCGAAGCTAACTGCAGCAATACAATAATGGATTATTGTCAACTGGATGGATGTACCATAGATGACATAAACCTTAAAGGGGCCAGGTTGATCAAGACAGATCTTGAAGGTGTTGACCTTACCAAGATCAGAATCGAAAAAACCGGCTTTAACCTTTGCAATCTGAAAAATGTAAACCTTGAGGGCATGGACCTCTCAGAATGTGATTTGACCGACTCGGACATGACTGCGGCTAATCTTAAGGATGCGACACTAAATAGATCAACATTTACCCAGGTAAACTTTACAAAGGCTGACCTTACAGGATCAAAGTTTATAAACGCCACAGGCAGGGCTGTTAATTTTAAGGAAGCCGTACTTGAAGGCGCGGATTTTTCAGGATCGGATTTAAGGTTTTCAATGTTTGAAAAGGCAAATGTGAAAAGGGCTAATTTTATTGGTGCAAAAATGGATCGGACCTTTTTTAAAACAGCGGAATGTACCGGCGCCAGCTTCAGGAGTGCAAAGATTCCATATGGGGAGTTTTCATACGCCAACCTTGAAGAGGCGGATTTTTCACACGCGGACATGAAGCAAAGCAATCTCCATAGGATTAATGACCGAAAGACTGTATGGACAGGAACAAATAAAAAGCTGGTGAAATATACTGACAAAGATCGGGCGGAGGCAGAGGATTGGGAGCCGCCGAAGGTGCCCGCTGCTGAATAAAAAACGATTTACGAACAAGGATTAACGATTTATGATTTAAGATGTTAAAACTACAAATGAATAGGGTTTAAAAAAAGATCAAAAATCGTTAATCGTTAATCGATGTTCTTAAATAAAACATAAAACGATTTACGAGCAAGGATTAACGATTTTGGATTTAGGATGTTAAAGGCTAAAAATGAATAAAGTCGGTTTAAAAAAGATCAAAAATCGTTAATCGTTAATCGATGTTCTTAAATAAAACATAAAACGATTTACGAGCAAGGATTAACGATTTTAGATTTAGGATGTTAAACAACATATGGATAAATTCGAATTAGAGGAACGTCTAATAAGTTTTGCTGTACTGATAATTGAAATAGTAAATGAGATCCCTAATACAAAAGCAGGAAATCATTTATCCGGTCAACTCGTTCGTTCCGGAACATCCTCAGCCTTAAACTATGGGGAAGCACAAAGTGGAGAATCAAGAAGAGACTTTATTCATAAAATAAAAATTGTGTTAAAAGAATTGAGAGAAACACTAATCTGTTTAAAGATTATATATCGTACAAAATTATATAAATCAAAAAAGGAAATAGAGACAGCAATGAAAGAAAATGATGAATTGATTTCTATTTTTGTAAAAAGTGTGGAAACTGCACAAAATAATATTAAAAATAAAACCTAAAACGATTTAGGAACAAGGTTAGCGATTTTCTTATTTAAAAAACGATTTACGAACAAGGATTAACGATTTATGATTTAAGATGTTAAAACTACAAATAAAGAAAATCGGTTTAAGATATAGATCAAAAATCGTTAATCGTTAATCGATGTTCTTAAATAAAACAAAAAACGATTTACGAATAAGGATTAACGATTTGTGATTTAAGATGTTAAAAACTACAAATGAATAAAGTCGGTTTAAAAAAGATCAAAAATCGTTTTTAGATTTGAGATGTTAAAGACAACAAATGGATTATTCCGGAGGAACAAATGCTGAATTTAGCAGAAAAATTTAAGAGGATTCCCCATACAAGGTACCTTGGGCCGGCTACAGTCGTTGAAACAGATGCTGAAACCGGAAACATATGTATCAGCATCACTGCTCATCCACAGGCAGGATATTTATGGGCACAAAATGCTGTTCCGGGCCAGCATCGTTTCAGGAAGGATGATACGGTGCTTGTTGTCGGGGAGAATCCGGATGACCTCTATGTCATAGGTGTCTTGAGTCAAAAAGATGCAAATGAATCATCAAAAAATAAAATTGCATTAAGTAAAGGGGCTCATGCCGAGGTTGAAGGATCAACAGATGAACAGACCCTAATGGTCTTTTCTCCAAAAAAAGAACTGCTATTCCAGTATGATGAAAAGAGCGGCCATGCCAGGGTCAACATGGAGGCCGGAGATATTGAATTTGTAACAGAAAAAGGCAGCATCACTTTTGCAGCCAGTAAAGATATCATGTTTCACGGCAGATCCATTGGCATGACAGGGATTAAGGGCGTTTGCCTCGGAGTTATGGATTCCCTTGGAAAATTACGTAACACCCTGACCCTCAGAGACAGGGGCATGACAATAGACAGCCCTGAATTGGAGATTGAATCCGAACGCGGTGAATTCAATATCGGAGACACAAAATATATTGGTAAAAGTCTTAAGAGTAAAATCGACCGCCTTGAGAACATTGCCAATACAGTGATAACAAAAGCAAAAAATATCTATCAGACAGTGGATGAGCTGAGTCAAATGAAGGCAGGAAGGGTAAGGACCTTTGTGGCCAAAACCTTTCATTTCAAATCAAAAAAAGCCTATGTAAAAGCGGAAGAGGACTACAAGATTAACGCTGACAAGATTCATCTCGGATAGAGACAAAAAAGGAGATTAACAATGGTTGCAATTTTTCCCGGTTCGACAACAGGGGGTGGTGACTGTCTGGGGGCTCCCGATGTATGCAAAACTCCTAATCCCCCGCCGCCTGTTGGTCCCGGCACAATCCCGGTTCCCTACCCGAACACAGGGATGCTCAATCAGGCTACAAATGCTTCCACAAAGGTCAAGTTTGTAAACAAGGAAGTTGTAACACTAAAATCAAAGATCCCAAAATCAGCAGGTGATGAAGCCGGATCTTACGGTGGTGTCGTGTCGGGCGCGAACATGCAGGAGATTCAATTTAAAAAGGGCAGCTCAAAAGTAAAGGTAGAGGGGCAGCCATGCATCCATCAAACCTCGATGACCAGTCACAACGGAACAAACGCCAATGTACCGACAGGGGCTCAACTGTCCCCGAGTCAGGCTAAGGTGATAGTGGCCCCTTGAAGATGGCTTAAAATCTGCTGAAATTGACCTGTTAATTAGAGGAGCGAAGTATGAAAAAGATATGGATCACATCCATTGGATCATCCGAAGAAATGGTCAAAAAACTATTATCCCAATTAAAAACCTATGGACTGGAGGGTGGAGGCCATTTCTGGCAGGATGACCTGAAGAAGTTCGCATGGATAGGAGCCAGGGATGAGTTGATCGATAAACAGACCGCCATGTGGATTATTCTTGGCTCAAAAGAAGAGCTGTTCTCGCCTGATGTTCTCTATGGCCTGTCACTTCTCACCATTACTGTAAAGGCACAGAGAGGACTTAACCTTCCTGTTATCATCCTTCAAACCGATGGAGATCCGATAGATCCGGAACAGCTCAGCATGCCTCTAAAGGATGCTGATATCATGCCGGTTTCTATTTCAGGACTCGGAGCAAAGCTTGTGGCAAAGGCCCACAGCACGCCTTCCCCGGTGTCTTCCGAATACTACATGGACATACTCGGAAATGATCAGATCGGACAATGGTTTGAGATACGTCCCACCAAAGAGACATGGTCAGGTGTGATGTTCGGAGTAACCGGTGCGGAAATACTTTTTCAGGCAGTAGGGCCGTCAGGCAGCCTGCCGGATAAAACCGTTTTGAATTACCCCATGCAGGGCCTGAAACTTGATATGGGCGGAAAGGAATATACTGCCTGGGCCACACAGAATGAGTTGAATCATGAAACGTCCTATTTTGTTAAGGTGGAGGGTTTTCCGGAGTCAATTATTTTCGGGTCCTACTCAACCGAAGAAAAAACGGATGTGTTTGTGTTTCGGTTGAAGTAAGGATCTATTTCTACCCTTCAAATTCAGCTAACCTCCCTCCCCCTAAAAAGCGAAAGGTGGGGCCATTGGGGCTGAGTGACAGAGTAGTGTCGGGGTTTAATACTGCCTGGGTATCAATTGAACGACCGTCAATGGTGATCAGGTTTTTGCCGGTCATGTCTTTCACACAGTACTGTCCGTGGCTGAAAAAGAATTGGACATGACGGCCCTGGATATCAGGGTGATCAAGAATAAAATCGCAATCCGGAGCTCTGCCCATGATTATGGGGAGTTCATTAAATGAACGAAGGGTTGGCCCGTATTGGATCACAAATGCAGTAGGGACCTTTTCTGCCGCCACCTTTACTGTGGCGCCAAGTTCGACCGTTTGATCAGCCTTTACCGGACCGGGTGTAACGGGCCTGGGGGGCTGTGGATGGTCAGCCTCGACCTGTGTTAAAAAGCTTACCTTTGGGCCGCCCTCCGCAAAGGTAATAACATCCCCGGATTTCAAATAATGCTCCTTTACGCTATTACCATTAACAAATGTGCCGTTGGTACTTGAATCGATCAGCTTGAAACGATTTCCCTCCCTTATGATCCTGGCGTGATTTCTTGAAACAACCGCAAAATCAATGGGAAACTTAACCTGGCAATCCGGAAAACGGCCAATGGATATCTCCTGATCAATAAATTCCTGTATTTCTCCTTTTAAAGGGCCTTCTATGTGAATTAGTTGAATAATAATATTTGGCAGACTGGTCATATTATAACGATAAAATTACTGTTTATCTTCCTTCATTGAACTTTGTTTAATACTTTCAAGGCGTTCAATCAGTGACTTAACTTTCTTAAGGCTGTTTGCCACATCTTTGTACTCAGGATCCATGTCATAAACAAGATTCCATTCTTCGGCAGCCTTTTCAAGCTGTTCATCTCTAAAATGGACAAGCCCTTTTTTATAATGGCTATCCTTGTAGGTTTCTTCACACTCTCTAATATAATCACCGCACTTGTCACAACCTTCGTTGTATTGAAGTGATTTCTTAAACTCATCCCGGGCTTCCAGGTATTCCTCTTTTCCAAAAAAGATTAATCCCTGCTGAAAGCGGGATGATGAGATATATTCCAGTGAAACAGAATCACCTGGTTTTTCATCAAGTACTTTCATAAAGACACTGATGGCATCCTGAAACTTTTTCTCTTCAAAGAGTTCAATACCACGCGCCTTGTTTTCGGCTATCGGATCAATAACCACAGCCGGTTCCTCAGCGGCTTCAACTGTTTCAGGCCTTGCTGCGGCCTCGCTTTTCTTCGCTAAAGGCAGCCCTGCAATCTCAGGTATTTTTATTTTTTTACCAACCTTTAAGCTGGTATCTTCAGACAACTGATTATACTGAGCCAGCATGGAATAATAGGTGATATCCCCAAAATAA
>JASFHE010000047.1:0-17877 GCA_050123415.1 Desulfobacteraceae bacterium
CTTATCATCTATCAACAGATCAGCGTAATATTCTCCAATAAGCTTTTCATCATAATATACTCTGATGGGTGATTGGGAGATAACAGAGAGATTACCCTTTTTCAGTTCAATCATCATCGCATTTTCATATACTTTCTCAAGGAATCCATATCTGAGGTTGTTGTATACTTTATAAAATGCCTGGATTATCTTATCTGTTAAATCTTTATGTTTCATATCTTGGATAATATTAGGACACGGATTTCACGGATTTACACAGGTTTTTTAATTTTCCACAGACACAAAGATGATTATGGAATTTTTTATTTCAAAGGTTGGGCAGGAGATATTTCATAAAAACAAGCCAGCTTATTTTTTGTGAATTTATCTACCGCTGAATCTTGACGACATACCATCAAGATTTTATATTTAAAACCTTTGAAACAAAAGTATCCGTGTAATCTGTGTCCATCTGTGTCCTGATTGTTTTTGTTTTTAATAAATATTATCAGTGGCTAATTAAACATTTCGAGGCATTTTGCCCTGTCGATTTTACCACTGCTGTTCTTTGGCAGTGATCGAATAAACCTGATCTCCTGAGGAAGTTTAAATTCAGGGAGTTTTTCAGAACACCTTTTTAATATAATTTTTTTATCAATATTTTCATCCACAGGAACGGCGATAGATATTAATTTATTTCCTAAAAGATCATCCTTGATTCCCAAAACAACTGTTTCAACAAGAAATCCTGTATCCATAAGCACATCTTCAATCTCCTGGATATTTATTCTGTGTCCCTTTACCTTCAGGAGATTATCCTTTCTTCCTGTTACAAAAAAGAATCCTTCCTTATCTTTATAGCCCAAATCACCAGTATGGTATCCGTTATTAATTAATACTTTATCTGTAGAATCTTTATCTTTCCAGTACCCGTTCATTATGCTTGGCCCGTATCCAACCAACTGACCTTCTTCTCCGCATTGGACTTCCTGGTCATCCTGCCCTAGTACCTTGACTGTCACTCCAGGTATGGCTTTGCCTATGGAGTCAATTTTATCTTCAAAATATTCAGGATCAAGGTAAGTCAATCTAGCAGAGGCTTCCGTGGCACCATACATTATATATATCCGGGTATGATCCGGTAATGCTTTTCTGAGATCCAGTTTCACCTGTTTTGACATGTGTCCGCCTGCCTGTGAGCAGTATCTCAAAAAAGACAACTCCTTACGATGGTTTTTCAGAGGAGATCGATTAAGGAGATATGCATAGGTTGAAGGCACACCTGAAAATCCTGTGACATTTTCTTCGATCATCTGGTTTATTACCGTAGCAGGATATGCAAATTTATTATTTATTACTACTGTAGCGCCAACTGCGAAGTGCGTATTAAGAAGTGACTTTCCCATTACATAAAAAAACGGGAGAACCACCATCTGTATGTCTTTTTCAGTAAGTTCCAGGTACTCACATATGGAATGAGTATTTGATGCTATATTTTTGTGGGACAGCATTACGCCTTTTGGTTTCCCGGTTGAGCCGGAGGTGTAGATTATGGACGATAAATCGTCCGGGTTCCGGGTTCCGGGTTTAGGGTTATTGGGTTTCTCGTTCAAAGGTTCAGAGTTATCCTGATACTGGATACTGGATTCTGGTTCCCGGATAAAAGCATCACTTACTATTTCGTCGAATGAAAAGATGCTATACCCGGTTGGCCAGGTTAGTTTTGGATTTTTTATTATTAATTTTAGTTTTTGAATTAAGGACTGGTCGCTTGCCTTTATCAGTCTTTCAAATCTGTTGTTTGTTAATATAACTTCCGGTTCAAGTTCGGCTATCAATTTGTTAAAGCCATCCGGTTTGAGGTCTGTGTTTAGGGGCACAGCTACTGCCCCTGCTTTCAAAATACCGTAATATGCAACAACATATTCGAGACTGTTTTCGAGGATAAAGATTACACGATCGCCATTCCTGATTCCTGTATCTATTAGCCAATAGGCGAGGCTGTTAGCCATTTTATTTATTTGGGAATAGGTTGCTCGAATATCTTCGTGGATAAGGGCGACCTTCTCCGGATATTTTTGAGCGCTGTTTTCTAAAAAATGATGGATGAGGGTTGGTTTCAAAATTCTGGGTTCAAAGGTTCTGGGTTCATAGGTTCAGAAGTTCCAGATTTAAGGTTTAAAGGTTGAAGCCTGACTTAACGGTTTTCATATGCTAACAAATATTTTATAAACCCACGAATTGCTGCACGGGTACGTCCAGCGTGGTCATATACATTTTGAAATTCATCTTGACTAATATAATTTTGATCTAAAGCGATATATAATTCACTTTGGACTTCAGAGCATGACCGTTTTGCATAACGCAAAAATCGGACAAATTCACGATTTGTTTCGGCATCAAAACCTTCAGCAATATTATGCATTGATGAACCTGATGCGTCTTGTATTTGTCCTTTCAATCCAAAGTCACGAGCAAACATCGATTTTTTAGTTAATTGATAGACTTTTTGGGTCAACTCCCGTGCTAACTGCCAAGCCTCAATATCCTCAAATTTATCGATTCTCATTATCTAGGTTCCAGGGTTCAGAGTTTTAAGATTCAACGGTTATTAGGTTATGAGGTGCTGGGTTCACTGTTTTTGGGTTTAAAGGATTTAACCTCTGAACCTTTGAACCTAACCTTTTAGTTTTTTCTCAAGGTAGCCAACAACATTATTTATTGAATCAAGATTTTCGGGTATAAGTTCCTCATCATCTACTGTAACTGAAAACTCCTCTTCAAGAAAATTAACCAGTTCCAGTATGCCTGTTGAATCGATGATACCTTCATCCAGGAATGAAGAATCATCGTTTAATCCTTCATCCTGCCCAAATAAAAAATTTTCAACTATAAATGATCTAATTCTTTCTTTCATATCCCCTCCCAAGGATAATTAGGACACGGATTTCACGGATAAACACGGATCTTTTTTTTTAGCAAAAAGCGTAACGATAATTAAAATTATTTTTCTTTCAAAGGTTGGGCAAAAGATAATTCACAAAAAACAAGCTCGCTTATTTTTTGTGAATTAATCTACTGCCAAATCTTTGCGATATATCGCCAAGATTTAATATTTAAAACCTTTGAAACAAAAATATCCGTACAATCTGTGTTCATCTGTGTCCAATTATGTTTTTATTCTTTAACGTCCATGTGTGTCTGTGTGTATCCGTGGCTAAAGTCTTAATTTCTTTTTCGCATATTCAACCATATCTGCATTCTGCTCCGTATATATTTTTTCCATTCCTTCATCTCTATCCATTACACCCTGCCTTACCATATTGGCAATCTCCCATACATATGGATGGAACTTATGACGTTCTAAATGACAATGATTAGCGAAAGCATTTATTAGACAGTTTGATGAATTTGTGTCTGTATCATCTGGTGCCTGCCACCCCATTTTTTTCAGTTCATCCATTATTGCTGATTCATCGTAGTCAAAGAAGGCTAGTGGATGAACGTTATATGGAAACCGTTCTTTATATTTTTCAAAATATTCCTGATGTAAAAAATACTGTGAAATGGAATTGAAAATATTTGCAGGAAAAGCTTTTTTAATTGACTCCTGATTTTGCTTTATAAGGGCCGGATTATTCTTCATTATTGCAGACTGGATAGGTGCCTGCCCGGGGGACCAGCCAAAGGCGGCCAGGGGTATAGACATTTCAATTGCTGTTTTAAGGGAAAAACTTTTTACGATACCGATACATGCTGTACAGACAGAACTTGCACGAAGAAGCGTTGCTTTTGAAAAGATATCATCCTTCGCAGTTATACAGAAAAGGTCTTTCACAACAAGCCATGGCGGCCTTAGTTTTATAAGATCTACAGATAATTTATCAACGACAGTATCTATATTTTTCCAGGCCGCAGGAGATACAAAATGGTTGTCAAATGTAAAGGCCAGGATCTTGAGATCATAACGTTCCCTTAAAAGCTTTAGCGTATAACTCGAGTCTTTACCTCCGCTGTATGCCATGATCGCATCATATGAACCTGACGAGCCTTTGACAGCCTCTATAAGCTGGTCAAGACGGTCATGGTATTCTGATTTTTTATCATCAGTGTTTACCTTTGATGCTTCTGCACGAAGGCAGTGGTTGCAGATACCTTGGTCGTTGAATTTAATGCCGGGGAAAGTTTCCGGCAGGATGCATTTATTACAAATTTTCATGATTAACTCCATTTTATATTATTGGACACGGATTCCACAGATAAACACGGATTTTTTTATTAGCTACAGGCACAACGATAATTATGAAATTATCTACCGCCACATCTTGACGACATGTCGCCAAGATTTAATATTTAAAACCTTTGAAACAAAAATATCCGCGCAATCTGTGTTAATCTGTGTCCAATTATGTTTTTATTTTTTTACGTCCATGTGAGTCTGTGGCTAATTGTCTTCCTGTTTATAAATCCTTATATTATCAGGAACAATTATTTGTCTGAACGGAAAGTCCTGCAGAAACAAATGATCAAGCAACTGTGTTGAAAGAATACCCACAAGTGCCATGTTTTCACGCTCACTCAATATCTTTCCCTGCTCCCGCTCGCACTTACTTAAAAGAACTGAGACACGTTTGGGATCGAAGTATCCCTTTTCAATAACCATCTTCTCCGATAAAAGTTCTTTTACATAATCCGGTGAGTCCTGCCCCATAAAACAGGTCACTATCGGTGCTCTGTATGGTTGTTTAGGACGCTCTACCAGTTCTTTAGGGATAACATTATTAGCCGCTCTTTTTAAAATATATTTTTCTGTCAGGCCGTTCAGACGAAATCGCGGTGGAATTCCGGAAGCAAATTCAATCACACGATGATCCAGAAATGGGAATCGCCCTTCAACAGAGTTGCCCATTGCCATTCTGTCCCCCTGGCTGGAAAGGAGATAGTTCGACAGGAACAGTGATGCTTCAATATACTGGGCACGGGATAAAGGGGCCCATGATTTATAATCCGGAGGCAGAGTCATTGTATACCTGTTCACGAAATTCTCCAGATTTTCGGTCTGATTCCTGATATCGTCTGAAAAAAAGTTTTTAACAGATGAAGTGTTGTTCCATCTTAGCAGGTGCGAATAGGCTAAACTATCAGTGTCTGTCAGATATTTCTTAAAGAACGCCCTGTGAAAGGCATCTGCCTTCCCATCATTGGTAAAAATATAGGGATAAAGCTTCTTGAGCAGCAGCGGCCTTATTTCTGATTCAGGCTCTTTTGCCCAGAATCTTCTGATACGGTCTTCCTTGAATATGTTATAACCGGCAAAAAACTCATCTGCACCTTCACCGGTAAGCACTACCTTGAAATTATTTCCTCTCACAAGTTTTGAAAGTTGAAACAGCGGAGCCGGACCCGTACGAAGCAATGGGACTTCTGTATGCCAGATAATATCAGGATAGATCTCACCTATATCATTTTCAAAACATTTAACGATTTTATGGTCTGTCTCAAGAGCCTGGACTGCAGTTTCCTGGTACTGCGCTTCATCAAAACGATTGTCCGAAAAACTTACAGAAAAAGTCTTAAGCTGGTTATTGAAATGTTTTTTTACAAGGGATGTAATAAATGTACTGTCCAGACCTCCGCTCAAATAGGCGCCAACCGGAACATCTGCCCTAAGCCTGATTCGAATTGCATCCTTAAGCAGGACATTCAGTTCCTCGACAGATTCATCAAGTGTTTTATCTGAAGTAAATTCTTCATCAAATGAAAAATCCCAGTAACGTTTAATATCTATTCCATGTCTTGAGAAAACGGCATAATGTGCCGGGGGCAGCTGGTAGACATCTTTAAACACCGTATCCGGCGATACTGGTGTCCAGCATGTGAATATGTCCGACAGAGTCTGTGTGTTAAGGCTCCTGTTTATTCTATTATCCATGAATATGGCTTTTATCTCAGAACCGAACACAATACGCTGATTTGTGCAATTATAAAAAAGAGGATGTATTCCTACCCTGTCGCGCCCTAAAAGAAGTTGTTCTTTTTTATGATCCCAAATTGCAAATGCATATTGTCCATTGAGCATATTAAGAAAATCACAGCCATATTCTTCATAGAGATGAACAAGCACCTCGGTATCCGTGGTGGTGTAAAACTTATGCCCTTTATCCTGAAGTTCATTACGAAGTTCAGGATAGTTGAAGATCTCACCGTTAAGAACAACCCATACTGTTTTATCTTCGTTATGGATAGGCTGATCTCCGGTATTGAGATCAATGATGCTTAAGCGTGTCGAGGCGAGATACGTTCCCCGGTCATTGTATATACCAAAGGAGTCGGGCCCCCTGTGGCGGATAATTCCAAGCATTCGTCTTAGGACAGGTATGTGGTCCTCATTTGAGTTGTAATCTATTATTCCGGCTATTCCGCACATGTTTTTTTGGGTTTAAGGTTTAAGGTTCAGGGTTGATACTGATAGAGATCAGAGGTCGGATATATAACCACTGATTTCTGACTTCTGCTCTCCGGAACATACAGCTCCGCCCTTTGAGTTACATATTTACTTCAGCCTGTAAGCCTTTCAGACTGAAGGCTGTCAGAGAAACCCACTAATTCGAATACATTGCCTAAAAGCCTAAACAGTTATCAGACTATGATTTACTGACTTCCGGTCTCTGAAATCTGACTTCTGGAAACATTTTTAAATTAGCTTATTAGACTGTAGGCTGCTAGCAATATTATTTTGAAAAAGCTTTACATAAAAGTTTACAGTCTAAAACGCTATCACTCTAACGCCATTTCTTTTTCTGGTTTTAAATGGCGTTACCTCGCCCCCCGCCCCAAAAGCATAATCTTAACGGTATGAAAGATTATGGTCAGATCAAAGGCAAAGGACATGTTTTTAATATAGTAAAGATCGTACTTTAGCTTTTCTAGTGCGTCTTGTTCAGTTGAGCCATAGGGATACTTTATCTGTGCCCAACCTGTCACACCCGGCTTAACACTGAATCTTTCATTATAATAGGGAACAGTCTCTTTAAGCTGATCAACAAAAAACTGTCTCTCAGGCCTTGGCCCTACAAATGACATTTCGCCCCTAAAAACATTCCATAACTGCGGTAATTCATCAATCCTGAGTTTCCTGAATAATTTACCCACCTTTGTTACCCTGGGATCATCTTCTTCAGCCCAGACAGGCCCGCTTAGTTTTTCAGCATCAGCCCTCATTGATCGAAACTTGTATAATATAAACGGTTCTCCGTTTTCACCTACCCTTTCCTGTGAAAAAAACGCCGGGCCGGAGGATTCAAGTTTTATAATGATCGCGAAAATAACCAGGAAGGGAAGCAGCACAAGAAGTAGAATTGATGAAAATATAAAGTCACTGAGTCTCTTTGTAAACCGTGTAATTTTCGATTTTTTAAAACCATCGGAAAATATCAGCCAGCTCGGATTAATTTTTTCCACAAGAATTTTTTCTGAGATTTTTTCATAAAAACTTTCACCATCTATTATACTGATACCCTGGACTTTACAGTTAAGTAACTCTTTATATGGCATTACGCCTCTTTTCTGGTCAAGAGAGACAATAATACTGGAGACTGCTTCCATTTCCGCTAGTTCGCACAGGTTATCAAATCCCTGCTTTACTGGGATATCTCCTAACGATTCACGGGCATCATACTTTTTTGGAGAAAGCGCTAGGACAATATTATACCCGATATCATGTCTGTATTTAAGTTCTTCCAACAGATCACTTGACAACTCCCCGGCACCGAGTAATATGGCCTTTTCGGTGAACAGCCGCTTTTTTATAACAATGGAATAAAGAAATCTCCAGGATGAGATAAACAGTAAAAGGAAGACAAGGCTGATAAAAAATATCCATTGGCCTATGACCATTTCGGGCCATAGAAAGTATATTATAGCAAGGGAAATTGATGTAATACCTATGGCCTGAACAAGCCGTGAAGCAAGATCCAAAAAATTGTCGATAGCTTTGATTTCATAAAGGTCATTAAAGTATAGACTTAGCTGAGTAATAATTGCTACAAGCAAAAGCTTTGGCCAAACGATTTGCAGCGTATCGATTAGACCTACCCCTCTTCCAAGGGAAAAATAGGTTGCAAATAAAGATGCCATAAGGATCAGCAACCCTTCACCTAAAATAAAGATTAATTTCCTTAAGGAGATATATTGTTTAAATAGTCGAATCATAAATAATAACAGCCCAGCTGGAGTAAAAGGTAAAGAGAAATTAAGAGCCAGTTTCCAAAGGCTCGATTTTAAAACTACCTCTTACAGCATAATTTTATTATTGCGAAGTATAGTAATGTCTATAATATTCACCGTAAGATTTAAGTTGCTGTTCATATCCATTAAATACAATTCCTACCACTTTGTCTTTTTCAAGCTTTTCTATATTTTTCTTTATTGTATCTTTGGGCGTTTTCCCGGACCTGACCACAAACAGTACTCCGTCGACATATTTTGAAAGAACACTCGCCTCGGAAGTGATCCCAAGTGGCGCTGAATCTACTATTATGAAGCGGTCATCATACCTGTTTCTTACTTCAACAAGAAAATTTTTCATCTCATTTGACGCAAGCAACTCGGATGGTTTTTTTATGGATTTACCTGCAGGCAGTAGCGTTAATTTTTCAATCCCTGTTTTTACCAGAAGTTCCGGTATCCCTCTTTTTTCCAGTAAATAATCGCTGAGCCCTACCCGGTTCTCAACATTTACCATCCCATGAAGGTCAGGTTTTCTAAAATCACAGTCTACCATCAATACATATTCGTTGATTCCCTGGGAAATGCTTGCGGCGAGGTTTGCGGCAGTAAATGTTTTTCCCTCTCCGGGGAAAACACTTGTAACCATTATCACCCTGTTTCGTTTGCCTTCTTTCGGGAATAATATTTGAGCTCTGAGAGCCTTAAAATTTTCAGCATCAACCGATCCAGGCTGGGTTATGACAACCAGCTTTGGATTATATTTCACATTAACCTGTTGTAACTTATATGTATGCGAATGATTTTTTGATGCTGCCGTCGGGCCTTTGTCATCTGTATAAAGCTGGCTTGTGACGACAGAGCTTTCTTTTTTTTGTCTTTCCAATGCATCAAATATTTTTCCCAAAACAATCCTCTTTTTTAATCATTTGTTTTAATATGAGTTTTTTATTACCGGCATAGAACTACTCGTCAGTCTCATGCGTGTTATTGTTTTCATTACCGGATATATCTTTTGACCTTATCGCTTCCAGTATCTGGCGCTGATTTTTTTCGATATCTGATTTAAAGGTCCTGAACTCTTTTTGAAAAGATTTTATTTCCGATTGAACAAGAGTCTGCTGTAACTTGAAATAATAAACAGAACCTCCTAAAATAATGACAAGAAAAAAAAGCACGATCAGCCGGACCAGCCATTTCCAAGAACCTGTTGAGACGGTTATTCGATTAGTATCGTCAATCCTGTCAACCAGTTCTATATCATACTGAGGCGCCTCATACTTTGTTTCCTCATAGCACTCTTTCACCATCTCGGGAGTAAGTTTTTTGGTATTTCTTGAGTAGGCAAGTAATAGCAGATTATCTCCGAGAACATTGATGGTTCGGGGATAACCGTTTGAATATAAATGGAGCGCCTTTATTACATCATTAGTAAACAGTTTTCTCCCGTCTTTTGCCCCTGCCAGTTCGAGTCTTTTATAAACATACTCACCTGTTCCTTTTTCATCCAGAGGCCGGATATGGTAACTTATTCCTATCCTTTGGCGTAAAGGTCTGTTCCTTGTTTGGTTTAATATAGTATTAAACTCGGGTTGACCGACCAGAAAAATATTCAAAAGTTTCTCATCACCAACTTCCATGTTTGATAAAAGCCTGATTTCTTCAAGCATATCAAAAGAAAGTCTTTGAGCTTCATCAATAATCAATACAAAATTAATCCGTTTTTGCTGGCACTCTTTCAGGTATTTTTCAAACCAGATTAAAAGGTCCCCTTTGGTTTTAAATTGAAAACGTCTTTTCAGAACAGTATAGGCAAGATATTTTAAAAAATCCTTTGGCGACATCAAAGGATTGGAAAGATGAACATACTGAACGGAATCATCAAGGTTACTCAGCAACGCGTGAACCATTGTTGTCTTGCCCGTACCTACCTCTCCGGTAAGGAGAATAAAGCCCTTTTTCTCTGTAACGCCATAAGTTAAAAGAGCCAATGCTTCCTTATGAACTTCTCCAAGATAAAGATATTTTGACGATGGTGTCAGCTCAAAGGGTTTTTCATTTAATTCGAAAAATGAAGTATACATATGAATCAATATTATTGCTTATCAGGCAATACCTATTTTTGTAAAAATCTCTTTTATAAATTCAATCGTTTCGCTATAGCCTTTTATTAACATCACAACACCAACAATCGCGATGCAGTAGCTTACTGCCATAGAAGATGCGATAAGTATCCTTCGCCTCCTCCTTGCTGATAATTCCTGTTGTGTATAAAGATATGGAAGACAAACAAGGACCGGAAGTCCGAGTTCTTTCTCAGCATCATCAGGCACCCTGTAGGATGTATCCAGCATTTCCATAAGATAGGCAATGCCGCCACCCAAACCGAGTCCAAGCCCGATTATCAAAATCAATAATTTTTTTACATTTGGTTTTACAGGCTTTAACGGGATTTGAGCAGGATCAATTACATTGAAATTTTCACCTTTTTGTTTTCGCTCCATGCTGACGGACATCTCTGCAGCATATTTCGTATTAAGCATGGATTCATATCTTTCTCTGAGACTGCTGTAATCCCTGTTCAGAGACAGCAGTTCCTGTTCCCTTTTTGGTGTCTCCTCAACCTTGGCATCATACCATTTAATCTTGCCATTGACCTCTTCGATCTCTTCCCTGATTGTCGCGATTTCCAGCTGGATGTCTTTCAATTGCAACCTTACTGCCTGATTGACATTTACGGGTTCTCTTTCCTGCTCCGTTTTACTGCTGCCTTCTGTTTCTTCTTCACCGGAAGCAGCTTCTGATGTCTCAAGTGCGGCAATCCTCTTTTTTATGCTTATAATATCAGGATGTTTATCGGTATATTTAGACTGCAGAATTTCAAGCTGGCTTTTTAGACTTTCCAATTCATTCATCGGTGCACTAATAAGAGAACCGGACCTGTTGGGGGCGCCTGAAATATTAGACGAAATCCCCTGCTGCAGGATTATTTTCCTGTTCTCAGCGTCCCGAAGATTACTGTTTAACTGATCCAGTTGCGTCTGCAGCCTTTCAATTATTCTCAGGTTCGTGTCAAGTTGCTCAGGAAGCCCGCCCCTGTATTTCTCTTTATAATTTTTTAGCTGTTCTTCCTTTTCCTGAAGTTCTTGCCTGCGTTCTTCAAGCTCATCAGCAAGAAACATAGATGTTCCCATTGCCTGCGATTCTCTGATTTTAATGTTTTCAGATATAAAATTGGAGGCAAGATCATTTGTAACCTGCATTACTTTTCGTGGTTCTTTTCCCTGAAATGAGATAGAGAAAGCATTTCCCCCTCTGCCACTTCGAGCGGCAACATCAATGTTTATATTATCTCTGAGCTTTGTAACCTTTTCCTCAAGCAGCATTTCGGTTGCATCATCGTAAAGTTTATTATCTGCGATTATTTTTTCAAGATTTGTCCTGCTGGTCACCTGTTGACTGATTGTACGCAGACGGTCCTCAGCATCGGTTGATACGATTGAACGTACAAATTCCTCCGGAACCTTCTGTCCCTGCACCAGAATAAGAGTCGTTGATTCATATATTCTTGGAGCTCCCAACAGGTATGCAAAACCGACTAATAAAACAATCATAAAAGCAATAACGATCCAGTATTTACGCCTTAAGGCTATCTCTACGTATTTTTTTATTTCCAAATTTTCCATATCTTACTTAAATACAGGTTAATAGGCTGTAGACTATAGGCTATAGCTTAATACAATACCCTTTATATTAGTCTTTACGCATTGACTTTAGTAATCCACCGAGAACCTTTTCGGTTTCATTAATCATTGCTTCGTAATCTGAAATATCCTTATCTTTATAAAAACCTAATCTTTTTGACAAATTGGATTGATAACTCAATTCTCTTAATGAGCCAAAGGCAATCTCTAAAAAACGATGATATTCCACTTGACTATTTCGCGTACATCCTTCAACAATATTTGATGGCACTGAAACTGCTGCTCTTCGCATCTGTGAAGTCATGCCATATATTTCTTCTCTGGGAAAATTCCTTGTTATTAAGTATGTATGAAACGCAACTTGATCCGCCAGTTCAAACGCTCTCAATTTTCTATGGTCTCGCATTTTATTTCCTTTTATTAGTCAATTAGACTGTAGGCTTAAGGCTTTCAGGTTTAAGATTTTTTTCTACAGCCTAAACCGCTATAGCCTATCCAGCTTATCTGTAAGGCCGGCTCCATCTCAGGCTGAACATCACTCTGTTAACCAGATAATCATCACTATCCAGGTCATCATCTCTGACAGCACAGGTATAATCGAGCGAAACCAAATAATACCTAAAAAGGGACAGGCTCCATCCATATCTTGCTTCTATGGATTTGGATTTTCTTGCTGCTTCATCTTTATCCTGCCTGTATGAGATAGACGCGTTGTTACTAATATTTTCCGTTACCTGATAATTATATGAAGAGGTAATACTCTGGTTTTTAGTAAATCCCCTCCTTTCTGACTCAAGGTACGCCTCACCCCATCCGCTCCTTCCGTTAAGACTAAATGAACCACGTTCAAAATTTTTTGTTAATGATATATCGAAATTAAATCCGTTATCATCATCCTCCGTATCATCCTGACGGGTGAAGTAGCCGGCAGAAACACTATAGGAAAAATCTTCGGAGATATTCTTTTCACATCCGATTGTTCCTTCGTACACTCCATAGTCCACTTCATAGTCCGTTGTGCTGCTGTCGAAATCCCTGCTGGTTAATGAAAAATCTATTAGCAACGTTGAACGGGGATTAGCTCGATATCGATACCCGATCCCCTGCATAGAACCAGTATAATCATTCCCGGGCTGAGAATCGTCATCCCTTGAAAATTCCGCGTTTGTATACCCGCCACTTAGCTCAAGACCATGATTCATATTAAACCAGTATGAATAACTGGCATATGGATCTATTATAGTACCATCATCAATTGTTAAATCTTCATTATCCAGATAAGAGTATCCACTCCCTATTAAAAACGAGTTGGAAGAACCAAAAGTATACCTGATACTTGCATCACCATTATTTCTAATATATGTGTTTCTTGTTGCCCTTATGCCGATTATGCCTTGAGTTTCTTCAATCGGCTCCTCGGACCTTAGAAAAGTGTCACTTATATTTAATTCCAGGTGCTGTGATATTGCACTGTCCAGGGACATTGTTAAAGCATGCCGCACAGTATCATTATCGTCTCTTTCTTTATATCGGACTATAGAAGGGGAATAATTAAGGATAAAATTATTTTTCTGTGAAGAAATATCCAGATTTAGTCCAGGAGATATAGACGTTATCCAGTCATCCTGTTTATTTAAATTATCGAGATAAATATTGTCATCATAGAGTTCACTTAGAGTTAATGACGGGGTTACTTCTACCTGATAACTGGCAAATAAGGTTTGGGGCACTAAAAACAGGGTTATAAATACAAGTATTAACTGTTTTCTATTCATTGTCTCCTCTTTTTTAAGTAAGGCGAATGTTACAGGATAATTAAATACACAAATCTACGCTAGTGCCCATCCAGAAACGGCCCTTTTGAACAATCTCTGCGTCATACTCAGATTGTAATCCTCGAAATACCTCAATGTATTCCTGTGGTTACAATCTTTGCGTTCCTTGACCTTGTCCAAAAAATCTCGTTTCTGGATGGACACTACGTTAGCAATCTGACACACTAATTTAATATTGACACCAGCAATAACTATATTTGACACTTTTATTCCATATTTTCGCCTTCGTTAATATGTTAGCAAATTCCATACCAGCCATTTAGAAGATATGAAATATATTACCCTCGATTTTTATATATGGATTTTTATTACAAAAATGCAGAAAAGGAAATTATAAAGCCCCCCGAAATATATCGGGATCCATACTTTATTGTTTCCTCCAGGGATAAGGCCCTCTTTTCCTTATCTCTTATTATAACTACGGAATTACAATTGTATCTCCGGGTTCCAGTAATAAATTCTGACCAAGATTTTTACCCGCTATAAAATCCTGATAATTAAACCCGAACATGGCTTCTTTACCTTTCAGCCTTCTTACAATCCTGATGTTTTTTGAATCAGCCCACTCGGTAAACCCTCCTGCAACAGACAATGCCTGCAAAACAGTCATTCCTGCCTCCAAAGGATATGGGCCGGGGCTGTTTATTTTGCCTATAGTGTATATGCGTCTGCTGTTGCTCTGTCTTACTAATACCGTGACCTCAGGACTGCTTATATAGTCTTTGAGTTTTTTGGTAATAATATCTTTCAGCTCAATGGCCGAGCGCCCCTTCGCCATTACTTCTCCAATCAAGGGGAATATAATCCGCCCGTCAGGCATAACAGTTAAATCCAGAGTAAGATCAGGCTCTTTCCACACAAAAATATAGAGTACATCACTGGCACCAATTTTGTAATATTCCTGGATTTCTTTGGACTTGGTTACTGAGACAGTATCCTGTGCCAGCAATGAATTACTGAAAATAAAAAGGCATATTGTTATAAAACTTATTACTGAAATCAGGCTTTTGGTTCGCATTTTTTCCTCCAGGAAAAATATATTTGTTAGTTTGTTAGATGTTCAGGCTGTATCTCGGGCATAGCGGGTGGTAAACCAAGTTTTTGCTTTTCACCAGTATCCAGAATCAAGTATCCAGTATCCGCCTTTTAATCTACATCCCCAACTCATTCATTTTATTAAATAACGTCTTATAGCTAATTTTAAGTATCTTTGCAGTTTGGATTTTATTACCACTCGTCATGTTCAGGACATGATTGATGGCCCTTTTCTCTATATATCCAGCCGCTTCGGCCTTAATATCTTTAAGGGATATTTTTTGAACGCCTGCATGTTCATTTTCAGTTGAGTCTTTAACTCTCTCCGCTCCGCCTGAAGCGAGTGGATCCACAGATGCACCCGCTTCCATGTTTCGGAGAAATTCTTTTTTAATGTTTTCAGCATCATCACCCATCATGAGTCTTAAAACTACAGTTGAAAGCTCTCTTACATTACCTGGCCAGCTATACTCCAAAAAAAAATTTTCAAGATCAGGTTTGATAATGAAATCTCCAACATCAAGATCCAGCTGATTTTTTCTGATAAAATACTCTGTAAGTAGTGGGATATCGTCCTTCCTTTCTCTCAAAGGAAGCATTTCTATTTTTATCACATTAAGACGATAAAACAGATCTTCTCTGAACAGGCCATCCTTTATGTCTTTACTGAGATCATGGTTTGTAGAACTAATGACCCAGGAATCCACCTTTACACTTTCAGATCCACCCAATCTGTTATATTCACCACTCTGGAGCACATTCAGCAGTTTCGCCTGGAGAGGAAGCGGCATATCACCTATTTCGTCAAGGAACATCACACCATCCGAAGCCTGCTCGAAGCGGCCCGGTTTTAATCTGTCTGCCCCTGTAAATGCACCTTTCTCATAGCCAAAGAGCTCACTTTCAAGAAGAGACTGCGGAAGAGCAGCACAATTGATTTTAATGAATTTTTTATTTTTCCGGGGTGAAGACTGATGAAGAAAACGGGCTACAATATCCTTGCCTGTTCCTGTTTCACCAAGAAGAAGTACGTTTAAAGCCATACCGGAAACCATGGAAACAAGTTCTCTGATTTTTTGTATTGAAGGATGATTGCCGATAAAGGGGTATTCCATAATGTGGCAAAGATTTACATACTTATTCTATTTTGTCAATATCTATTGTATGTTAGCATGTTAGGGTTATAGGCTATAGGTTGAAAGGAAAAGCAAGAAGTCAGAGGTCACAGGAATCAGTAAATAGAAAAGAGGAAATAGAAATCAGTCGGCTTCACTTATGTTATGCCGTGTCTTGGAAATCAAATGTCAAAGAGCAGATAAGGATTTAATCCCTGAAGGTAGAATAAAGTATGTAATCTATAGAGTTAACTTTAAGCGGTAAGGAATATGGTGACTTTTGAGTATAAATTGATTTTGTCATTGCGAGGTGAAGTCAAAAAATCTTGTTTTAAAACCTAACAGTCTATAGTCTAATAAGCTATCATGAAGCTAATGCGCCCATGCTTTTCTTCTCTCAGAACCCAGTTGACCCGGAATAGATTCATCAACCTTAATATGGTGACGTCGGTCTTCCAATTGACGTCGGTCAAAGCCATTTCTACGTTCCGGTATATGACCTGCATACGAATAATATCTCCTGTCTATCCCTGAGCGTCTGCCGCCATTGTCCTGAATTTCCAGTGTGTTTCCCGTGCTGTTCACTTTATTTAAAACCCTTTCCAGACCACCAGGTTTATTTAACCAACATGTGCTTTTAATATAAAAGCCCTAAATATTACATGTTCGTATATTTTACAGATAAAGGCTGCCTGCCTCTTTCCCAAGCCAATATTTCTTAGGCGGCAGTAAATATGCAGGGGATTCAGATAGTGTTGGATGATTGAGGTCATTTTCTTTAGCCGTTTAGTCTATAGCGTTTAAGTATTTGATGTGGAAGAAACATTTTGCTTCTTCCACATCAAATTTAACATTAACCTTTTTTGAAAAATCTTTTACGGCTAAATCCTGCCAAGCCTACCAATCCTGAACCAAGAAGAAGCATTGTGGCTGGTTCGGGGACCGGTGCAGTTGAACCACCATCACCGCCTCTTAATGTGTCGCCGGCAAGCCATGATTGACCCCAAATTTGACCTTCAGTCCAATCTTCGCTAGATTCCAAAGCAACTGAATATATTACAACATCCACGGTAAACGTAAGAGACTCGCCTACCCCTAATGTCGTTCCAGCAGAGGATATTTGATACGTGTTCTCAGTAGAACTAACTTGACTTGCTAACCAGTCAGTGGGATTCAGGAATTCAATACCAGTGACGCTCAGAAAAACATCACTCTCAAATTCCAAGCTTAGCCAATTCATCTCTGCCCCAGTGCTGCCGTCATCCATAACAACAAATGTATACATAACATCAGTGATAGTAGTCGTGTCATCTCCATTATCTATCCATAGTGAACTATCACCAGGGTCGACATAACCCTCTACTTCTAAAAATGGATATGCCATAACGCTTCCGGTTAACAGAAAAACAGAAATAATTGTTAACATTAATATTTTTAAACCCTTCATGTGATTCCTCCTTTAATATTTTTAAAATAATATTTGTTAAATCGTCACAAAACTATGAAAATTCTATTTATATCGAAACTATTAAGATCTAATGAAAATATAATCCCTTGATTTGTACACTTAATATAGCAACGGGCATGCCAATACCCGAATTGAACTTAAATATTTTGAAGTCGACATATTTCTCTTTTATTTTCAATTAGTTAAAGGATTGATTTATTTTTATAGAATCTATCTTTTTTTTACTAACAAGCTAATATGTAAAACTTTACCAAATATACATGTAAAGCCATTCCATATAGTGGTAAACGATTACATAGAAATGAAAATTGCTAAAAGCTGCCGTCGTCACCAAGGCTATGCCGGGCCAAGGAAAAGTGAAGGCCCAAAAGGATAAGAAATATGAAAAAGCTCAAAGCTTTTTTTAAACAGTTTGCCTGAAAATAAGGGGGGCAAAATATTGCTAACCTATTGATATTACAAGAAGCGAGTCAATTTATAGTGCCAAAAGGTAGTGCCACAGCAAATTCTGTAGA
>JASFHE010000048.1:0-17830 GCA_050123415.1 Desulfobacteraceae bacterium
TAGTAGATACTGGTGGCTGATGTAAATTTCTCGGTGAAAGATGCTTTTGGGGATGAACTCATATATTGAATAAGCCACCCTGCTGTAATGACGGGGTGGCTTCATGTCCTGCATTATTAAATAAATTTTTTATTTAATAAACCGCCGGATTCCACGGATAGACCGGGGAATCCCGGTTTTAAAAATTATTTTTCCTTCTTTGATAGCTCTGTAAGTATCCTCTCAAGCTGTTCAAGTTCCTTACCATATCCTGCCCAGTTTTCCTGGCGCAGGTATTCCTTTGCCTTCCTGTAATGAGCAAGGGCCTTGGCTGCCATTTCAGGAAGATTTGCTTCGGAATCAATCACAGGTGTGATAGTTTCGGTCGTAACAGGCTGTTCCGGAACTATTTCTACGCCAAGGATATCCCTTAATGCTTCATCCAGTTGCTCATGCATAACCAGTTTGTTTCCGAAGGCCAGTATGACCCTCTTCAGTTCGGGAAGCGAGGCTGATGCCTTGGGTTTTCCCCGTGCGGCTGTACCCTGGCCGCCTGCCTGAGGTTTCGGGAAGAAACCCCTCTGGGCCGGCGCAGGAGCAGCTTTTACGGTAGATTCCTGTTTTGCCTCAAGATAAACCGGTTCGGCATATATAAAAGAATCTCCCAGCGGTATGGCAAGCAGGTTACCCCTGATTACCCTTGATCCTCTCTGATCCCAGAGGCTCAGTTCCCTTGAAATCTCGGTCTGCTGGTCTATCCTTGCCTCGATCTGCATGGGACCGTAAACAAGTTTTCCCTTGGGCAGTTTATATACAAACAGATTACCATAATCAGGCTGATCGCATCTTGCAGCAAGCCAGCCGAACATATTATCCTTTTTATATGGAGTAAAGGGCAGCATGAGCAGGAACTCTTCTTTGTCTTCATCAGGAAGTTTAATAATGATGTAGTAAGGCTCCATCTCAAGACGTGTATCTCCATACAGTTCATCAGGCACCTGCCACAGATCTTCCTGGTTGTAAAATACCTGCACATCAGTCATGTGATATTTTGTATATGTACCCACCTGGATTTTAAAGAGATCCTTAGGGTACCTTATATGTTTTTTAAGGTCGTCAGGCATTGTTTCAAACGGTTTGAAAAGATGCGGAAATATGGCCTTGTATGTCTTAAGTACAGGATCATTATCATCCAGCGCGTAAAAACTTACTTTTCCATTATATGCATCAACTACAACCTTCACTGAATTGCGGATATAATTTATATATCTTCTTGTTCCCGGCATCAGTGATCTTACTGAGTATGGATACATCTCCGAAGTGGTATACGCATCCATAATCCAGAATAGTTTGCCGTTGGACACAATCATGTAAGGATCACTGTCATACTGGAGAAAAGGAGCTATGATATTCAGTCTGTTCCGGATTCTCCTGTTATACATAATCCGGCTTTCAGGTGTAAGGGATGTGGTAAAGAAAATCTGCGGGTCCATGAATTCGATGGCAAAAAGCAGCCTTCTCATAAATGAGCCGATCGGCACTCCTCCTTCTCCCTGGTAAATGGTAAAGATGTTTTTGTCACCTTTACCATAATCAAATTCTTCTTCCTTTGTTTTTATAAGGATATAGTCCTCTGTTTTTTCACCAAAATATATTTCAGGCCTGTCTACCCGCATGTCAGGTTCAAAGGTGGGCGGGATGTCTTTTATGATAAGGCGCGGAAGTCCTTCATTTGTGACTTCGTTAACAGGGCTTGAAACAAGTCCGTAACCATGAGTATACTTGAGGTGCCTGTTGACCCATGTATTTGCCTGAGGCGGAAGCTGGCTGGCAACGAGTTCCCTTGCTGACAGCATTACCTGGCGATACTTGCCGTCAATCTGGTACCTGTCTACATCAACGTTATTAAAATCATAGTAGAGCCTTATTGCCTCAAGCTGTCTGTAGGTCTGGAGGAGCGGTCTTTCATCCCATACCCTGATATTCTGTATTGTGGCATCGTTTTTCGCTATTACTTCCGGAGAGATAGTATCGCTTACATTGAAGGGAACCTCTTTCATCTTGTTCAGGTTATAGGCCTCGCGTGTAAACTTAATATTGTTTTCAATATATGGAGATTCCTTTGCAAGTTCGTTAGGCTTTACAATAAATTTCTGGGCCATGAAAGGAATAATATAGGAAAAAAGAACAATAGCAGCGATCCATACTATACCTCCCTTAAAAATCATCTTCATGTTGGGTTTAAAGGAGTTATATATAAGCAGGCCTGCGAATATTACAGTAAGAATGCCTAGTATCCTTAAGAGCAGCACCTTTATATTAACATCAGTATAACTTGCGCCAAAGGCAGGTCCCTGCATTGAAAATAAAAGCTCATATACCTTCAGATGGAATCCCCATGCAAGAAACAACAGGATTATTCCGCACATGAATATAAGGTGTTTCTTTGCATTAGGAGCAATTTTTACTGAGGGCGGGGTTGGCGGTGACCCGTCCATCGGCATGTCTCCCTCGATCTGAATTGCGCCTGTTTTAAGGTACCAGGCCGCAGTAATTGCTGTTGAAACAACGATAAGAAAAATAAGGCCGTTCTTCACAAGTATCTGGAAGGGAAGGGTGAACATGTAGTAACCGATATCTTTGTTAAAAATCGGATCAACTGTTCCGAACGGTTCCTGGTAAAGATACCTGAGAATAAGGTCCCAGTGCCTCGAGCTTTTTACCGCAACTACAAAGCTTAGAATAAGAATAAAGGCAAGGATAAGAGTGCTTAGAGTTTTGTCTGACATTCCGAATTGCGCGGCATAACTTCCTTTCTCCTTGAGGGATGTGCCGGAGCTGCAGCCCGGATTAAGACGTTTTCCCGCAAAAATGTTCACGGATATCAAAATTATCAGAAGCAGCCAGACAAGTACTCCGAAACCGTACCTGCTAAAGAGCATTTTCATGAATACAGGTGAAAATCCAAGGTTGTCAAACCAGAGCCAGTCCGGATAAAGTGAGATTACCGACCATAAAATAAATACTACAATAAGGCCAAATCCTATCAGCGGCCGCTTCTTGTCCATAAATATTTCTCCTTTATTTTCTAATAAAAAACGCACCCTAGCATGTATGACGGTAAAAAGGAAGTAGATTATATTATAATAAACCCTTGACAATGGCGGCTGTAATAGATTAAATTTCCTGAAAATTCGGGAAAGTTATTCAGAATATAAATAATGTCAAAGAATATAATAAAAAACAGATATTGGTGGTGGCGCTGGTGGAACAGGAAGGAGTTTGCCGTCCTTTAACATTAAACCTTCGTCATTTACGAATTAAAACAAGGACCGCGGACTTCCAAAAATTCCCGCGGTTTTTTGGTATTGGGGCTGTGGGAAAACCTTCAGCCCTTTTTTATTTTCACCATTTTAAAATGGTGAAAATAAACCACGGCGTAGTTGAAATCGAAGCCGGGTAAATAAATCCGGGATCTTAATATTTTTTAAATATTCTATTGATATATAAACTTAATTTTAAGGGGGATAGATAATAATGTTACTAGTAATGAGTAAAAACGCAACAGAAGAAGAGATTGAAAATGTGATCAACACTATCAAGAAGCAGGGATATACTCCAAGACCTATTCCAGGCGGAGACAGGGTTTCCATCGGCATCCTTTATAACGACGGGCCTGTGGATGGCGCTCTTTTTCTGGGAATGCCCGGTGTAAAGGATGCGATTCCTGTCACAAAACCTTACAAGCTTGTAAGCAGGGAATTCAAACCCGAGGGTACTGTTGTGAATGTTGGAGATGTAAAGGTCGGCAATGGTAATATTGCCATGATAGCGGGCCCATGTGCAGTGGAAAGTGAAGAGCAGTGCCTCATAATAGCCAGAAAAGTAAAGGAAGCCGGCGCAAATATGTTCAGGGGCGGGGCGTTCAAACCCAGGACATCTCCATACTCTTTCCAGGGGCTTGGCCGGGAAGGTCTCAAAATATTGGAAAAGGTTAGGGAAGAAACAGGACTGCCTGTGGTAACTGAAGTGTTGGATCTAACTACATTTGATATGGTTGAAGAGAGCGCTGATCTTATTCAGATCGGTACAAGAAACATGCAGAATTTCAGCCTCCTTAAAAGAGCGGGCGTCGCAAAGAAGCCTGTATTATTAAAACGAGGAATGGCTGCAACAATACAGGAATGGCTGATGGCGGCAGAGTATATTCTTGCTGAAGGAAATTCACAGGTTATTCTTTGCGAAAGAGGTGTAAGGACATTTGTAAACCACAGCAGAAATACACTGGACCTTTCGGCTGTGCCTGTTGTAAAAAGCGAAAGCCATCTGCCTATTATCATAGACCCGAGCCATGCCGCGGGTAGGCGGGACCAGGTTATACCACTGAGCCGGGCTGCTATGGCTGTTGAAGCAAATGGCCTTATTGTGGAAGTTCATCATGATCCCGGAAAAGCACTGAGTGACGGAGCCCAGTCTTTATATCCCGAGCAGTATGAGCAGCTTTGCAGGCAGGTCGCGACTATATGTGAAAATCTGAAATAGTGCATGTCTATATAAACAATATAAAGGTACAGTAATGGAATTTCCTGATTTGCTTGAACGATTTATTTCATATGTGAAGATAGACACCGGTTCCGATCCGGATTCAGACACTTTTCCATCAACCGAAAAGCAGTTTGATCTCGCAAATAAACTTGCTTCGGAAATGAATGATATGGGGCTGTCTGATGTTTCGGTAAATAAATATTGTTATGTCTCCGGTTTTTTAAAAACCAATCAGTGTGCCGAAATGCCGGTAATCGCACTTATAGCCCATATGGATACTTCTCCTGATGTTACAGGGACCGCGGTAAATCCCATGGTGCACAGGGATTATGACGGTAAGGATATTGTCCTGTCAAAAGATCTGATACTTAAGGTGGAGGATAACAGCCTATTAAAGGAGAAAAAGGGGAAAACCATAATTACCACGGACGGCAATACTCTCCTCGGCGCTGACGATAAGGCCGGTGTATCCGAAATAATGAGTGCTGTTAATTTCCTTTTGAAAAATCCTGATTTCCCAAGACCGGATATCAGGATAATTTTTACGCCTGATGAAGAGGTAGGTAAAGGAACCGACAAAATAACGATCGATGAGATAGGTGCTGATGTCGCATATACAGTTGATGGTGAAAAGTCCGGTGAACTTGAGGATGAGACCTTTTGCGCGGATTCCGTTGATATAAAAATTAAAGGTATCAATTTACACCCGGGATATGCAAAGGGAAAGATGGTGAATGCCGTAAAGATTGCAGCCGATTTTGTCAATGAACTCCCTCATGAAGCCGGAGCACCCGAAAATACTGAAAAGAGGGAAGGGTATATTCATCCGCATGTTTTTACTGCTAACGTTGATATGGCGACTATCCGGATTCTTGTCAGGGATTTTGATGAAACCGGCATGATTGAAAAGGAGAGAATGATCAGGGAGACGGTCAACAGGATAAAGGATAAATATCCTGAAGCTGAAATAAGTATGGCTGTTAACGAGTCATACAGGAATATGAAGCAGGTGCTTGATAATTACTCTGAGGTGCTCGAAAAGGCTGAAAAGGCAATTGCGGCGGCTGGCTTGACACCAGTCAGAACAAGTATAAGGGGAGGTACAGACGGCGCCAGATTGAGTTTTATGGGGCTTCCGACTCCTAATCTGTTTACTGGAGGAAATAATTTCCATTCCCGGTTTGAATGGATCGCACTCGAGGATATGGAAAAGGCCGCAGAGGTTATTGTTAATCTCATGAAAATCTGGGCTGAATAAGGATTTGGCTGTTCTTATTAAAGGCCGGACACAATAAGAGTTTCTATCTGCGTTTGAGGGGTTTGAAGAGGTATTCAAGTCCGTTGGCTTTTATCTCATATACACTTCTTAACATCTCTCCAAGGTTACCTTTTGGAAAACCTTTTCCTGCAAACCATACGAGGTAAGGTTCGGGAAGATCGATCAACGATCTTCCCTGGTATTTTCCAAAGGGCATCTTCGTATTCACCAGTTTCATGAGGTATTGCGGATCAGGTGTTACATCTTCGGCCATGTTATGTATTCCCATCAGTCCCGCGTAAGCTGACGGTATTTAATCCTGTGGGGATTGGCTGCGGCTTCTCCCAGCCTTGACTTTTTATCCTTTTCATATTCAGTATAATTGCCGTCAAACCATACAGCCTTACTGTCACCTTCGAACGCGAGAATGTGTGTTGCGATCCTGTCAAGGAACCACCTGTCATGACTGATAATGATCGCACATCCGCCAAAGTTTTCAATGGCCTCTTCAAGCGCCCTTAATGTGTTAACATCCAGGTCGTTTGTGGGCTCGTCAAGAAGCAGTACGTTACCTCCTTCCTTCAGCATCCTTGCCAGATGAACACGGTTTCTTTCACCACCTGAGAGATTACCCACCTTTTTCTGCTGGTCACTTCCTGAAAAATTAAACCTTGCAACATAGGCCCTTGAGTTTACTTCCCTGTCTCCAAGCTGGACCGTGTCATGTCCCTCGGATATTGTCTCCCATATTGATTTATCAGGGGAGAGAATATCCCTGCTCTGGTCCACATAGGCGAGCTTTACTGTATCACCTGTTTTGAATTCTCCGGATGTGACCTGTTCCTGCCCTGTGATCATCTTAAAGAGAGTTGTCTTGCCTGCACCGTTAGGGCCGATTACTCCTACAATAGCGCCCGAAGGTATTGAGAATGAAAGATCATCAATAAGGAGCCTGTCATCATATGCCTTGCTTATTTTTTTTGCATCAATGACAACGTTTCCGAGCCTTGGTCCGGGTGGAATGTATATCTCCAGTTCTCTTTCCTTTTCCTTTGCCTCCTGGTTCATCAGGCTTTCATAGGCGCTTATGCGTGCCTTTGATTTTGCATGCCTTCCCTTGGGTGACATCCTGATCCAGTCAAGTTCTCTCTCAAGGGTTTTTCTTCTTTTACTTTCTCCCTTTTCTTCAAGCGAGAGCCTTTTCTGTTTCTGTTCGAGCCATGATGAGTAGTTGCCTTTCCATGGAATACCTTCGCCCCTGTCCAGTTCAAGTATCCATCCCGCGACATTGTCCAGGAAATACCTGTCATGGGTTACTGCTATTACTGTTCCTTCATACCTCTGGAGGTGCTGCTCGATCCACGCGACTGTTTCGGCATCCAGGTGGTTGGTGGGTTCATCAAGGAGAAGGATGTCCGGTTTTTTAAGTAAAAGCCTGCAAAGTGCAACACGGCGCCTTTCGCCCCCTGAAAGTACATTTACTGGTGTGTCCCCTTCAGGACAGCGCAGGGCATCCATGGCCATTTCAAGCCGTGAATCAATGTCCCAGGCATCAAGGGTGTCTATCTTTTCCTGCACTTCTCCCTGCTTTTCTATAAGGCTGTTCATCTCGTCATCGGACATAGGCTCTGCGAATTTCTCGTTTATCTCGTTGAATTCCTTTAAAAGATCTACCGCCTCCTGAAGCCCTTCCTCAACTATTTCCTTGACTGTCTTTGAATCATCCAGGTGTGGTTCCTGTTCGAGAAGCCCCACTGTAAGTCCGGGAGATATACTTGTTTCCCCGTTAAACTCTTTGTCAATCCCTGCAAAGATTCTCAGCAGGGTACTCTTGCCTGATCCGTTCAGACCCAGTACACCTATTTTTGCCCCGTAAAAATAGGATATTGAAATATCCTTTATAACAGGTTTTTTGTCGTAAAACTTGCTTACCTTCATCATTGAGTATATGATTTTGTTCGGTTCCTGGCTCATATATCTATATTTCCTCCTTCGCCAGTTCTTTGTTTTCTTTTATATCCAGATTGTACTTATAAATTATATAGTACTTGTTTATATTGCTTACATATTTAACAGGTTCCTGGCTTACAGTTTTTAGCACAGCAAGTTCAACATTTCTGAACCATTTGTCAGGATCAAGCCCCATTGTCTTTGCCTTTCTCCTTGCGCTGTTGATTTTAGCAGGTCCTGCATTATATGCTGCCAGAGAAAATCTTACCCTGTCTCTGGGACGAATTTTATCATCTGAGTAGTACCTTGAACGTATAAAATCAAGATATTTCACTGCAGCGTGGATATTATTTTCAACATCTGTAACATTTTTTATGCCTACCTTCGGGTCGGCGGCCGTAGAAGGCTTTATCTGCATCAAGCCTACTGCCCCTCTGTTGCTTTTTTTATTATGATTGAGTCCTGATTCCTGGAATGCCATGGAGAGGATAAGCTTCCAGTCAAAACCATATTGTTTTGAATATTTTTGAATTAAAGGTTTATATTCTGCAGCTCTCTGTTCAAAATTTCTTTTAAGAGGGTTTTTTAACCATTTCATTTTCTCATAGTAGCGGGTAAAAAATATATTACCCATCAGGGTCCCTTTTTTGTGATCCTTTATAAAACTGTTGAGACTTTCCTTCAGAAGAGGGTTATCTTTACGCACTGCCCAGGCTATTTTTCCCCCTTTTCTGAAGGTTATATCCTTATACAGCCTGATATCGGGAAGGACCTTTGACCATATTTCAGCAATATGGCTGTCGCATACTGTCATGTTTATTGCACCGGTGTTGATCATTTCGAGGATATCTTCGGTTTCGAGATTTTCATCCGCCTCAATAATTTTTATGGGCTCCATCTTCTTTAATTTAAAAACATTGTTGATTTTTATTATGCTTTCATAATAACTGCTGCTCTTTCTTAAAAAAACCTCTTTACCTGACAGATCATCCCGGTCATTAACCGCTGGCGCGTCTTTATGTGTTACCACGATCTCAGAGATGTCAGAGAGATAGGGGTCTGTGAAATCAACATGCTGCATTCTCCCGCGTGTGATTGTAAGTCCCGCTGCTGCAATATCCCCATAACCGTTAGCCAGGTCATCAAAAAGCCTGTCCCTTGGGACGGGGATAAATTGGAGTACTGTTTTCAGTTTTCTCCTGCCTTTCCCCTTATTGAGCTGTTCTTCATACTGTTTAAGAAGTGAATACTCAAAACCGTGGGGATTAACTCCGTCAAGAAAAAAATTAGTGTTATTTATTGTGGTTAAAACACGGATATACTGCCTCTCCAGCATGACAGGCAGATCATCCTTTATGACTTCGGTGAGGTGGGAGTCAAGAGGATGCTCAAGAGGTGATTTCTGTTCAGTTGACCCTGCCTTAAGAGAAAACAGAATGAAAAAGACGATCAGAAAAAATTTTAATTTTGACATAGTTTCCGGTTATTAAAGGTTTTCGGTTTGATACATTTGTAAAAAGTCAAAACTTACATAACTTTTACGAGATCATCAATTTTGTGTTTTCCAGTTTCTGTATTTCTGCAGTTCTCCCTGCATGGATTTTATTATTGTTGTAAGCAGCGCTATATCATCTACCAGGCCCACAAAAGGAATAAAGTCGGGTATGAGATCTGTGGGTATAATAAAGTAAATCAGGCCGCCAGCTATTATACCCATGTTTACCGGATGCAGTTTGTAATTACCCTTAAAGGCATCCTTTGAAAGGTTATAGAGGTCTTTTACATCATTCAGGATATTTCTCAGTGCACCTGACGGTTGCCTGATCTTGCTTGAAAAGGAATCATCATTAACATACCTGCCGTAATCCTTACCGTCCGAGAAACGGAGGAGCCTGTCATAATGCCGCCTCTTAATGGGGTCTGAGAGAACGCTGTAGGCAGCATTAAGGGCCTTGGTCATTTCTTCAGCCTCTTCACGACGATCCGGATTTTTATCAGGATGCCATTCCATCAGCTTTTCCCTGTATACCCGCTTTATTTCATCAGGTTCGGCTTTGTTATCTATTTCAAGCAGTTCGTAATAATTCATGGTAATAAATAGGATAAATTAATGTTATATAAGTCTGATTAGTTTAATGTAGCTTAAAATAATTGGGTAAGTGTAGTGTAATTTATCTGTTATGTCTACCAAATAAACCGGATCATACAAGCTTGAATCCGGAAATCATTTTTAAGATATCATCAGCAAGGTCTTTCAGCTCATCCGCATTCAGTTTAACCTCTGTACTGTTCTCCTCCATATCATTTGATGCCCGATTCATTTCCGGGATGTCGTTTGAAATAGTCCCGGCAAATTCCGCGTTTTGAGTAACATTCTCATTTATTTTTTTTATGTTTTCCGATGTTTCTTTGGCATTGGATGCGATTTTGCCGGCCGCAGTGGACCTATGCACATGATAAGGCCGGTAAGTATAAGCTTCTTTTTTAGCTTCATATTTCCAAACATCCTTTGCTCCTTGAGACAATAGCTGCTGTCATCAGTCAGATTATTCGTGTTTGGTTTATCTGTATAATATAGTATGGAGTACGTTTTTTTATGTCAAGATGGAAAACAGCCTCTGGTTTAAACAGATTCAGGCTGTTTTTTACAAATCAGTAATGATTCTTTAATATAAATCTAACATCACTTTTTTATATTGTTCATAAATTAAGTATTAAGTGTTTTTCAGGCAGTAACTCATTTGGAAAGAATTATATGAAAGGAGAGGATTATGAATTATAAGATAATGATTGTGGACGATGAAGAGCATATTCGATTATTATATTCCGAGGAGTTGGAAGGTGAAGGATACCAGGTAGTCACAGTTTCCAACGGATTCAGGCTTCTTGATAAAATTGAAAGAGAAAGGCCAGACCTGGTTGTTCTCGATATCCGGTTGAGAGAATATGACGGCCTTGACCTTTTACAAAGAATTAAAAACAGATTTTATCATATGCCTGTCGGTCTCTGTACCGCGTATGATACATACAAGGATGATATAAAATCTATAGCGGCTGATTTCTATGTTGTTAAATCTTCCGATCTGGATGAGCTGAAAAACAGCATCGCCAGGACTCTGCATGTTTTTAATCAAAATAATCAGGCAAGCGGCAGCCTGTCAGCAGTTGCCTGATCATGTTGTTTATTGCTGGCTGATCATTAATCTTTTTATACTGTTTATTTATTTTTCAACATTTTGAATCTTTTTCTGTCAGACCTTGTAACCTCTCCAGTAATAATGGTGTCAACTTTTTTATAGATACTGCCTGGGCCTCCATAGGTTACACATACACAGGGGATAAAACTGCCGCCCGGTGCATATTTCAAGCAAAAATATTTTGAAAGCCGAAAAGCAAACACACATTCTTCCGCCAAATTTTCTTTGACATAAAAGTACTTATTTTTTAAACTTCGCTCAACCGAACAAAAATCGCCTTCTTACCAATTATCTGCATGTATTATATAAAATAAATGAGGGTACATATGCCTGAAGATTTCAAACCCTGGACATGGAAGCCGCCTGAAGGATTTTCGGCCCTTGATTACAACGCGTCCCGCCAGGATGCCCATGATAAAGTGACAGGCCAGGCGGTCTTCACCAGAGATGTGCATCTGCCCGGCATGCTGTATGCCAAAATACTTACGTCGCCCTATGCCAGCGCCAGAATTGTAAGTATGGATACAAGTAAGGCTGAGGCACTGACAGGGATTCGGGATATAATAAAGTTTGATGATCCGGATGTTAAGTATGAAAACACCAGAGGCGGATATTGTTCCGGTGAATACAATATACTGACCCTTCCCGGAACAGGTGATTTCTATCAGCATCCCATGGGAGTTGTTGTGGTGGCAGACAGCGAAGAATTATGCGATTCCGCCCTCCGGCTGATAGAAATAGAGTGGGAAGAACTGCCCTTTATTCTGGATATGGAAGAATCACTTAAACCGGACGCGCCCAGGTTGATGCAGGATGTTGTGCGATTGAATTCAAGCGCGAAAGATCCGAATACTGTCCTGACCAGCTCAACGGAAATAGGAGATGTTGAGAAGGGATTTGCCGAGGCGGATAAAGTAATCGAGTATACCTTCACAAGGGGGCCCAATACAGTTGCAGGCGTTGAAGGGATGGCCTGTGTTGCCCAATGGAGGGGGGATTTTCTGGACATCTGGCCCCATCACGCGGCCCATGTTGAGCCGATGCTGAGCAATCCGGTTATTCCTACGGTCGGATTATCATTTCTATCACTCGGATACGGAAGTATAGATACTGAGGTGAAATCCCCGCCAAAGGACAGGAAAGATCCTCTTCTTCCTATCTGCGAATCCAACAAAATAAATGTGACAGTACTATATCAGGGAGCCTGGTACGGAGGAATTTCATGGCTTGGGTATTCCACGGCATTCATACGCATGGCCGCAATAATCGCAAAGAGGGGTCAGAACAGGCCTGTCAAATTACTGTATGATGAAAGCCATTTTTATCTTTCCGGGGATGACGCCGCGACTTACCAGTGCAGAATAGGAGCCAAAAATGACGGAACCATAACTGCATTAGACTGGCATGTTACAGGACCAGTTGGAGAACTGCATATCGATAAAACCCATGAGTGTACAAAAATAGAGAACATGCGCAACACGCAGGAATGGGGTTTGATAAATCATGGACCTCACATCTGCTTCCGGCACGGAACACAGTGCTGCGTTCCCCATAACGTAATGTTTGATCGTGTTGCAGCGGAATTTGGTCTTGATCCTACTGAAGTAGCCTTAAAAAATGACGGCTGCCAGGGACACGACTGGGATTGGATTACAGCATACCAGAAGGAGAATGGATTTCCCCAGCGGCACAGCCTGAAGGAAGTAATTGAAAAGGGGAAAGAAGCAATCCGGTGGGATAAAAAGTGGCATGCGCCGGGTGCCAGGAAGTTAAAGAGCGGAAGGATGCATGGACTTGGATTTGTCTATATAAACGAGTGGAGCTGGATGTCGGGAAGACAGTTCGCATGCCTGGTGCTTCGCGACGGAAAACTCACTATTATTGGAATGCGTGCGGATTTCGGAGTGGATACCGAATCGGCTTTCCGTTACTGTGTCGCAGCAGAAGCAGGGTTAAGGTATGATGACATCGTGCTCCAGCAAAATCGGTCGGACGCCAATACTTACCGTTTCTGGGTTCCCGGCGGAGCCATGGGAATCACCAGGAATACCCCTCAACTGATAGTCGCGGCCAGAGAGCTGAAACAAAAGATCATCAATTATGCTGTGCGTCCTCCTTCAGCACCAATGTTTCCGGGAGCCAAACCTGCTCAGCCAGCATTCCCCGGTAAAGAGGTTGAAGAGCTCGATGTAAAAGACGGCTTTATTTTTGAAAAGGCAAATCCGGACAATAAAAAAAGCGTGAAGGAAGTGGCTGGAGCTTTCTGGGGAGATGATCCTGCAATCATCCATCCGGTTGTTCCTGATGTTTCCGGATTGACTTTAAACGGCAAGCCGCATCCAAAGATGTATATCATGAGTCGACAGGCCCATTTTATGGAAGTGGAGGTGGATGTTGAGACCGGAGAAGTAATTGTTACCAATCTGGTGTGTGTCAATGATGTGGGGCACTTGTTCAACCGGCGTGGCGCTGAAGCGCAACAGTATGGCGGAGCGATCATGGGACTGGGGAGAAGCGCAACCGAAGAAAAGATATACTGCCCTAAAACCGGTGTGGGATTGAATTTTGATAATATTAATTACCACATCGGGACGATGAATGATTACCCGGAGATCAATTGCATACTTAATGAAAGCCACCTGGGATATTCATCATACGGTGCCTGCGGAGTTGGAGAAGATACCGGCGGATCTCTTTCGGGAATCACGGCTGGTGCAGTATATAATGCTACAGGGAAATGGGTTAACGATTATCCGGTGACCCCCGACAGGGTTTTAAAGGCTCTGGAGAAGATCTAAATAACAACAAGGTGATTAAATGACAGAAAAAAAAGATAATAAAACAGAAGCGGAACGTAAAAAAGGATTTGGAGATTTATCCCGAAGGGAATTCCTTAAGGATACAGGGCTGGTCATAGGCGGCACCACAGTGGGTTCAATTGCCTTTTCATCAGAGGCAGAAGCACAAAAACAGCCCGAAACCAGTGAAGCCGCGGAAGCCCGGTCTTTGTGTGATGAGGAAAAAAACACGATAGATCTAACGGTCAATGGAGGAAAGTACCGCTTCAGGGTTGAACCTAACTGGAGTTTACGACAGCTCCTGCGGGATGAGATCGGTCTTACTTCACCCAAGGACTGGTGCGGAGGACTGGGAGCCTGCGGTTCATGTACCGTGATAATGAACGGCAGACCGGTTCTTTCATGTTTGACCCTGGCTGTAGAATGCGATGGAGCAAGAATTGAAACGGCAGAAGGCATTGCAAAATCCGGGCATCCGATAATTCAATCCTATATCAAGTGGAATGCTTTTCAATGCGGCTATTGTACACCGGGATTTGTAACTTCAGCAAAGGCTCTTTTAGATAGAAATCCGAATCCGACTGAGGCGGATGTTCGTGACGCCCTCGGCGGCAACCTGTGTCGCTGTGCAACCTACCAGCAGCATCCGAAGGCTGTACTGGATGCTGCTGAAGAACTAAAGAGGGCATAAACATGAAAACATGGAAAAGATTCGAACACGTGAATGCCAAAACAGTTGAAGAAGCTGCTTCTGTTTTAAAATCGGGTAATGCATCTGTCACAGCCGGAGGTACGGATATTCTGGGCACAATGAGATTTGAAATATTGCCTGATTATCCTGAAATTCTGGTTAACTTAAAGAGCATTGCCGGACTGGAGTATATTAAAGAAGAAGCGGGTATGCTCAAAATAGGCGCTTTGACAAGACTGGAAGACATTGTGAAAAATGATGTGGTGAAGGCCAAATATACGGCTCTTGCACAGGCGGCACACAGGACTGCGTCTCCGCACATAAGAGAGATGGGGACGATTGGCGGCAATATCTGTCAGATGACCAGATGCTGGTATTTCCGGAATCCGGACAACAGGTTCGATTGTATACGCAAAGGTGGCAGGAAGTGCTATGCGATTACAGGAGAGAACCGTTACCATTCTATATTCGGGGCAGTCAAAGGCTGTGTTGCGGTAAATCCCAGTGATACTGCGCCGGCCCTGGTAGCATTGAACGCAAAGATCAAAACAAATAAAAGATCAATTGAGGCAGAAAAATTCTGGGATATGGTTAAACCGGGCTCTACCATACTGGAAAAAGATGAAATTGTCACAGAGATACAGATGCCGACACCGGCCAGAGGCGTTAAGAGTTCATTCATTAAATTTGCTATCAGGAGTTCCATTGATTTCCCCATTGTAAATTGTGCTGCTATGATAGGAAAGGGGAATACCCGGATATGCCGCAATGCGGTGCATAACAGGCCCTACCGTGTATTAGCGTCTGAAGAATTAATCAAAGGCAAATCCATAAATGAAAAGAATGCGGATGCTGCCGGTGCTGCTGCTGTTGCAAAAGCCAAAGTCCTTCCGGGTGACAGAAACAAGTGGAAGATACAGATAGCCCGGACTATGGTTAAAAGAGCCATACTGGGCTGCGCTTAAATCATTAAAAACCAGGAACCGCTAATGAACTCGGTTTGTGAAGGAAGCGAATGGTATTCATCAAAAGAGTTGGACAGTACCATGGACTACCTGAAAAGAGTTATTGAAGATTTTAGTGCAGAAGCAATAACCATTGCAAACCCGATGTAAACATTAACCGCAATTTAAGACTCCTGAAAAAGATCAAAGAAAAAACAGGGCTTGAGATCAAATTAATGGTCAATGAGGGTTGTCTTTTCAAATGTCCCTTTCGAAAGTTTCACTTCAATTATATCTCGCACAAATCGAGAAATCCCGGGGTTGACGGTACCAGGGGCGAGGACAATGTTTTCAGTGCTTTTTGCCTGGCCAAGCCTGCCGGTTCCACCGGTACTGTAAATGCCACGGTCCGGCTGGTTGTTGCCGCCAGGGAGCCTAAACAGAAAATCTTGGAGAGGGCAGGATTTCCGGCGCAGGAACCAATGCCTATGTTCATGTTACAGCCCACCTGTTTTTGATTTTAGAAATCAACAAGCATCATAGTTGTCTTCCTGCAAAACATTTCCATAATTAGATGATAACCTAGAATTTTATTGTATTAATAAAACAGGATGATCCTGATGAGCCGGATGATCCACCACCATCATTGCTGCCTTCATAAAGGAATTGGACTGATATTGTATGATCTGCTGATAAATTATTAAATGTGTAGGAAGATACCGAACCCTGTGACGTGCCATCTACTAAAACATCCTCTATTTTGTAGCCGGAATCGGGGGTAATACTAAAAGTCCGGCTGGATCCGTTAATTACAGCGATTTCGCCATCGGGTGAAATACTGCCGCCACTGCCGGCCGAGGAATTGATAGTGTGATCCTGAATAACGGGTACGGCCGAGCTTAAAGAGAAATCAGAAATTTCGCTGGTGGACTTTATATAAGATAGATCTATGGAATCGTCTATCCAGTTAACGTTCAGTTCACCATATACAGCAGGATAACTTGATGGAGCAGACTCAGAAGTATAGGATGTCCTTCCCACGATACCTGTTGTATCAACCCCTCTGCCCCATAGAACCCGATGGGTGTCCACATGATGAAGATCTCTTTGAGGATCGTAAGGCACCCATCCCAGAGACGGATAATAGACCTCTATCCATGCATGGGTTCCCTGGCCCCAGGATGCATCTATTGGTTCACCCCCTGTAGGGAGCTTATAAGGTTTTGAGAATGAGTATCCATGGACCAGTCTGGCTGGAATTCCTGCGGCTCTCACAAGCGCAAGCGCTATATGTGCATAATTTGAGCAGTTGCCGTATCCCGTAACGTAAGTTGTGTAGGCATCCATTCCATAGGGGTTGGTTCCGTAGAAGATGTTATCCATGACCCAGCCGTTCAGAACCGTTAATGCCTCCCACTGGGTAGTAAGACCATTCGTGAGGCTATCAGCCAGATCTGTAAAATAGAGATGGTCCGACTGTACCTTATCTGAAGGATCAAGGAACATTGTTACCGATTCAGGCAATCCTGAACTGTCAAACGGGAATGGATCAATGGTCATTGATTGGCTCCAGTCGGAACTGGTCGAGACAGTGTAACTAATCGATACATTAATGGTGCCTTTCGGTGGATTTGTCCATATGAACTTTCTGTAATGACTCTCATAGATATCGGTGTAGTCTTCTACAGAAGGAGTGCCCGTGTAAGTAAAATTTAATTCCGTGATATACTGCGTGTTGTTAGGCAGAGAGTAATCTTCAGGCAGTGTGACTATAAAAGTAAGCGAGGTGAGACCGCCGGGTACTACGATTACATATCTATCATCGATCTCGAAGGTGCTGTCCATGGTCCCTGAATAGTAGTAGAGTGTTCCCCATGTCAGACCCGGAAAAAACAGGTTTAACCATATAATGAAAATAATAGAAGCTCGCTTTGCCATTTCACTCCTCTATTCAGATACTATAATTATCAGATACCCATAGTGAAAAAATTTTTTAATTTATAGACTCCATCTTTTCGCACGTAGAACTCAAAGTCGAAAGATCCGGTTGCGGTGCCGAAAGTTAATGTGATCTCAAAATCATTATTGGAATCCGGAACTATAATACGATCCACCGCCAGATCAGGATTGGATTTTTCAGGAGGAACAAGTATAATCCTGACCTTTTTATATTGAGTATTGCCATTAATTGTAATGGAACGACTGACAGGGGTAGTATTCGATTGGCTGAGGGTGAATTGACTAAAAGTTATGGCACGTTCAATCATGTGTATGGTCAACCAGAGGTCGCCTGTCGAGTCCTCTTTTATGCCTATGCCCGCATAAGTCATTTCAGGAGACATTATTTTAGAAAGGTTTTCCGGGGATTCAAGTTGTTCCGGCAGGAGATCGATGGTTTTTGCCTTCACAACAGCGACAAGGTTGTTAATGTCTGTAAGGCCTGAAGATTGCATTCTTTCGAGTGGTGT
>JASFHE010000049.1:0-17786 GCA_050123415.1 Desulfobacteraceae bacterium
ACCTCTAAAGGAGCTCGTCCCTGATTACCTTGAAAAGGGAGCTCCGATTGAAGGGAATGTTGAAAAGGAAACAGTCTATTTCCTTACTGAGAAGGGGGGCAAGTTCAAGTTGCCTTTTAATCTTGCTCCAAAAAGCCTTAATCCCTTGTATAATCATGGAAATTGCATTGTCTCGGTTTCGAGGCTTAACGAATGGCTTGCGGGTTTTCTGGAAGAAAACGGAGTTGACATTTTCCCGGGATTTCCGGGTGTAGAAGTCCTTTACGAGGGGGATCGTGTAATCGGCGTCAGGACTGGCGATCAGGGAATCGCAAGTGACGGCAGTCAAAAATCCAATTTTGAGCCCGGAATTGACCTTCATGCAAAGGTCACGGTCTTTGGAGAAGGATCCAGAGGAAGCCTTACCAAACAGATATTGAAAAAATTCTATCAGGATGCGGATAAAAACCCGGCAAGTTATGAAGTTGGCGTAAAGGAAGTCTGGGAGCTTCCCGAACAAAGACTGGAGCCGGGTGAGATCATTCATACAATGGGTTACCCATTAAAGTCCGATACATTTGGCGGCGGTTTCATCTATGGCATGAAGGATAACAAAGTCAGTATTGGCCAGCTTGTAAGCCTTGACTACAGCGATCCTTTTCTTGACCCACATCGGGAATTCCAGAAAATGAAGATGCATCCTTTTATCAGCGATCTTCTCAAAGGCGGAAAAATGGTTCAGTACGGTGCAAAGACAATTCCTGTGAGCGGTTATTTTTCTGTGCCCAGGCTGGCCTTTGATGGTGGCATGATTATCGGTGATTCCGCAAACCTTTTTAACGCAATCAAGATTAAAGGCGTCAACTACGCAATGAGATCCGGCATGGTAGCAGCCGAAACAATCTTTGACTGCCTTGTCAACGATGACTTTTCAACCGACAGCCTTGAAAGTTACAGGGACAACCTGATGAAAACCAGGGAGCTTACTGAGATGTATAAATCCAGAAATTTTCACCAGGCAATGGAAAGGGGACTTTACAAAGGACTTATGACTGTCGGACTTCAGGTGCTTCTCGGTGGAAGCATCTTTAAGTCACGCCTTGAATCAACACCGGACTATACTCACCTCAAGAAAGTAAATCAGGTATATGGAACCGATGATGTCCCGGACACTAAAAAAGGTGATATCAAATATGACGGTGAACTGACATTTGATAAGGAAACGGATGTTTATTATTCAGGCGCAACTCACGAAGAGGATCAGCCTCCTCATCTGCATATAAAGGATTATGATATCTGCTATACACAGTGTACAAAGGATTATCAGAATCCCTGTGTCAGGTTCTGCCCTGCAAATGTATATGAAATGGAAATAGATGAGGAAACAGGCAAAAAGCAGTTGAAACTTAACTTTTCAAACTGTGTCCATTGCAAGACATGTGATATCAAGGATCCTTATGAAAATATCACATGGGTGCCACCTGAAGGCGGAGGTGGTCCTAAATACAGCATGATGTAAAAGTACGGTCATATATGTTTTTTATTGATAAGACCAGGTACTTTTTGTATATAGAACCGGAAAAAATATCGGTTTAGGGTGAAGCGTTTACGGTCCGTTGTGAATTATCTACCGGTAGACCTTATGCCTTAAACCGCATTTTTTATATAATATGTAATTTTTTACTTTATATATTGTTTTAAAAGTATTCTTGCCAAAATAGTTGAGGAGGATAAGTATGACAAGTACAGAGACTCAGAGTATTCTGGTAGTGGGTGGTGGAATCAGCGGACTCACCACGGCTATCGAAGCAGCTGAAGCAGGCTATGATACCTATATTATAGAGAAGAATCCCTATCTGGGGGGCAGGGTCGCTCAGCTTCATAATTATTTCCCCAAAATGTGCCCGCCCTCTTGCGGACTTGAAATCAATTTCAGAAGAATAAGGCAGAATCCCAGGATCCGGTTTTTTACAATGGCCGAAGTTGACTCGATTTCGGGAGAAGAGGGTAATTATGATGTTAAGATAAAAATCAATCCCCGCTATGTGAATGAAAAATGTACTTCCTGCGGCAAATGCGCTGAGGTATGTGAGACAGAGATTGATAATCCCTTCAATTACGGCATGGACAAAATCAAGGCCGCCTATCTGCCCCATGACATGGCATATCCTCCAAGGTATGTTCTTGATCCTTCACTTGTTAAAGGCAGCGAAGCACAGAAGATAAAGGACGCCTGCCCATATGATGCAATTGAGCTGGATATGGAAACAAAAACAATGGACCTCAAGGTCGGTTCCATTGTATGGGCAACCGGCTGGAAACCCTATGACCCTTCCAAACTTGAAACCTACGGATTTCAAAACTATCCCGATGTTATTACCAATGTAATGATGGAAAGGCTGGCCTCCTTCGGCGGTCCTACAAAGGGAAAAATTGTCCGCCCTTCAGACGGCGAAGCACCAAAGAGCATTGCATTTGTACAGTGCGCGGGATCAAGAGATGTAAATCATCTTCCATTCTGTTCCGGGATCTGCTGCCTTGCATCAATGAAGCAGGCAAGCTATGTGAGGGAACAGTACCCGGATGCTGAAATATATATCTGTTATATTGACATCAGGGCAACTGACCGGCTTGAGGCCTTTTACACCAATGTCAAAGAAGATGAAAAAATAAACTTCTTCAAGGGCAAGGTCGCTAAAATAGACCAGAGTGAAGATGGAAAAGGTCTGGTCCTGAGGGTGGAAAATACCACCACAGAAGAGATAAATGAACTTACAGTTGATATGGCTGTACTGGCAACCGGAATGGAACCAAATACTGCAAGTAATCCGCTTCCCATAAGTATTCCATATGATGAATATGGATTTATAGCTACAAAGGATCCAAAACCTGGAATTACAGGCGCAGGATGCTCAAGATCACCAATGAATGTTTCGGAAGCGGTTCAGGATGGGACTGCCGCAGCCCTGAAAGCTATTCAGTCCATCGTTAGGAGGTAGACCCAATGGAAAAAAAGAGCGCAGTATATATTTGTACGGGATGTGGCATCGGAGATGCCCTTGATATAGATCAACTTGCTCAGATTGCAACTGATGAATTCAGTGTACCTGTTTGTCAGAAACACGCAAACCTGTGCAGCAAGGAAGGTGTTGAGCTGATTAAAAAGGATATCGCCGATGAAGGTGTAAACACCATAGCAATTGCAGCATGTTCACCGAGAGTAATGTATGATACCTTTGATTTTGAAGGCTGCATAGTAGACAGGGTAAACTTAAGAGAACAGGTTGTCTGGAGTCAGAAAGAAAACGATGAAGATACCCAGATGATGGCCGAAGACTACCTTCGTATGGGTATTACAAAGATAAACGGCATGGAACTGCCTGAAGGGTATAAACCCGAAGAAGAATTCTCAAAAGATATTCTTGTTGTAGGAGGCGGATTGACCGGTCTCAACGCTGCTCTTGAAGGCGCAAAAGCCGGATACTCGATGATCCTGGTTGAAAAGGAAAATGAGCTTGGCGGTTTTCAGAAAAACGTAAAGGAAATCGCTGTATCGCCCTTTAAAGATGTTACGGAGAATGATCTGCCTTCACTGATCAAAGAAGTAACCGAGAACGAAAAGATTACAGTGTATACCGGATCAACAATGGAAAGTATATCCGGTGGCCCCGGAATATTCAAAGCCTCTGTCAGGCAAAGTGATGGTAAGGCGGAACATAAGGTGGGGGCAGTTGTACTTGCCGCGGGCTGGAAACCCTATGATCCTGAAAAACTTGATGCCAAACTTGGGTACGGGCAATCACCGGATGTTATCACCAATGCCATGTTTGAGGAAAGCTCAATTGATGGCAAAATAGTACGCCCTAGCGACAACAGGGAAGTAAGCAATATTGCATTTCTCCAGTGTGCTGGCAGCCGTGATCCCAAATACCTGCCATACTGTTCATCGATATGCTGTACAGCTTCCCTGAAGCAGGCTATAAGAATAAAACAGCAGAATCCGGACTCTGGAGTTTATATTGTCTATAAAGAATTGCGAACCCCCGGTCAGTCCGAGGACCTTTACAGAAAGGCTCAGGAAGAGGGTGTGGTATTTATAAGGTGCCAGGACCCGGAAGTAAAAGTTGACGGCGGATTAGCCGTTGAAGCGGATGATGAGCTCCTGGGAGAAAAAGTAATCATCGATGACCTTGATATGGTTGTTCTGGCAACAGGAATGGTGACAGTATCAGCATTTGGTAGAGATATAACACAGGAAGCAAAGGCAGAAGAGAGTGATGATGAAGAAGAGATGGATGTACCTCTCGATGTAATAAGACGGTCAAATCTACTTAATCTCGAATATCGTCAGGGGCCGGAACTTCCCGCCCTTAACAACGATTTTCCTGATTCTCACTTTATCTGTTTTCCATATGAAAGCAGGCGTACCGGAATATATCCTGCAGGATGTATAAGAAGGCCCATGGGTATCGGAACAGCCACAGAGGATGCTGCAGGCGCTGTTATGAAGGCGATTCAGTGTATAGAGCTTACCACAAAGGGCGCAGCTGTTCATCCGAGGGCAGGGGATATGACGTTTCCGCACTTTGAGATGAAGCGCTGTACACAGTGTAAACGCTGTACGGTTGAATGTCCCTTTGGCGCGATTAATGAGGATGAGAAGGCCAATCCATTGCCGCAGCCCACAAGATGCAGACGATGCGGTGTCTGTATGGGTGCCTGTCCTGAAAGAATTATCTCCTTTAAGAATTATTCAGTACCTATAATCGGAGATATGATAAAGTCGATCAACATACCTGAAGAAGATGAAGAGAAACCCAGGATTCTGGTTCTTGCCTGCGAGAATGACGCCTATCCGGCGCTTGATATGGCAGGACTCCACAGGATGAAATACAATGCCTGGGTAAGGATTGTTCCTTTAAGATGCCTTGGTTCAATGAACCTTGTATGGATAGCTGACACAATGTCCAAGGGTGTTGACGGAGTATTTCTCCTTGGATGTAAACATGGTGATGATTACCAGTGTCACTTTATTAAAGGGAGTGAGTTATCGGAAATAAGGTTGAGCAAGGTTTCGGAAACACTGGACAGGCTGGCACTGGAATCTGAAAGGGTGAGATTTGAAGCTGTGTCTATTGTTGATTATGATAAACTCCCGGCACTTCTGGACGAATTTGCAGAATCAATTCAGGAAATTGGTCCTAATCCATTTAAGGGCTGGTAACAGGTAATAAGTTCATGGTGCCCGGAAGGCCTTTACTTGCGGGTGGTGAATGAGCATATATTTTAATATGAGGCGGAGGAGGTATATTTATGAGTGTAAAAGTTGATCCGAATTTTATGAAGGATCTGAAGGCGTTTGGTCTTACTGATGCCAATAAATGTATGCACTGTGGAAACTGTACGGCTATCTGTCCCCTTTCAAAGGATGACACTACTTTTCCACGTAAACTTATAAAATATGCACAGATGGGGATGAAGGATAAAATACTCCAAAGTCCTGAACCGTGGTTGTGCTACTATTGCGGTGACTGTTCAGATGCCTGCCCGAGAGAGGCCGATCCGGGCGAATTCATGATGGCAATGAGAAGATATCTTACGTCAAGATATGACTGGACAGGCTTTTCAAAGAAATTCTATACATCTCATGTGTTTGAATTTGTTGCGGTGGGTGTTGTTGCTGTTCTGATCGGTCTGCTGATGGTTTTCTTTCATGCTGATAATCCGAATATGGAACATGCCTATCTTAATTCCGTATGGCCTGCACCGGCAGTCGAAATCGGTGATATTATAATGGGAACTATTCTGGCCATTCTTTTGCTTAGCAATACATACAGATGTGCGAAATTTATTATGGGAGACCTGTTGTTTAAAATCCCGCTGGGAGTCTATATACGAAATGCATGGGAATTGGTCGCGCATACTGCTACACAGAAACAGTTTGGCGAATGTTCTGATAAAATGCAGTGGTTTGTTCATCTTATGATTATGACAGGCTATTCTGCAGTGTTTCTGCTTGTAGTAATATTCCTTGCAGGTGGATTACACGTTGTAGGTCTATCCTGGGAGCAATTACAGTTTCAACGTGATGCAATCTATCCTTTTTTCCATCCAATCCGTTTGATTGGCTATTATGCTACATTTGCAATTATGTATGGTACAACCTACGCAATAATCGGTAGGCTGAAAAAGAGCAAGGCTCCTTACAAGAACAGCCATGGAACTGACTGGATGTTTCTTATACTTCTTCAGTTAACTACAATGACAGGTATTTTTATTCACTTTACAAGGCTTCTTGATTGGCCGATGCCCACATATGTACTTTATGTTATCCATATGATGGTGGCAATACCGATGCTGGTTCTGGAAGTACCTTTTGCTAAATGGGCGCATCTTGCCTTCAGACCGGTAGCACTCTTTTTAATGAAGGTTAAAGAGGATTACAAAAAAGATTTAGATACATTCGCATAAATCTTTTTTTAGACAGTTAGTACCTTGAACCAGACTTCCATAGTATAATCATGGAAGTTTGGTTCTTTGTTTAGGAGACAATAGAAATGAGCAACAACGAAATACCAAAATGCCCGCATTGCAATACAGAGATGAATAAGTGGGTACCTCCAGAGGATTCAACATGGGCGGAAGATCCTTTTCACTGGGTCTGCTTTAATGATGAATGTCCATATTATGTAAAAGGCTGGGAATTTATGGAAGAGACTCAGGGCGTCAAGCTGTCATACAGGCATATGCTAAATCCTGAGAATGGTAAAGAGAGTCCTCTTCCAACCAAGACACCCACAATGCACAGGAACAGGATTATAGAATAAAAGAAAGGTACAGGGCGCAAGGCTCAGGGCACAAGGTTAATGCTCGAAGTATTTCTGTGCGCCCTGCGCCTTGCGCCTTGCGCCATTTGTTAGAACCACTGAGTTTTATATTATTAAATAACAAAGAAACAAAGGCAATATTATGCGAATAGGACGCAATGATCCCTGCCCATGCGGCAGCGGAAAGAAATTTAAAAAGTGTCATATGGGCAAAGAAGATGAGCTTGTTCTTGACAGTATGGGTGAATTCACCGATGAAATGAGCAGAAAGATTACAGATCTGCCTGAAGTTAACTATGGCCGATGCCGTGAGATTATTGATTCACTGGATATTAAGGAGCTTACAGGAAATAAAATGGGAATCAGGCTTGTTGATCTCAAGGAATATTCCGACCTGAATCTTTTCAGCAGCAGTCATTCAAAGGCAGAGGAGGGCAGAGGCGGCGGTGTTTTTATTAACGTCCTTAAGACATTACAAACCGATCCTGATAATTTATATCTTGCAATATCTCCGAATATTGATGATTCAACATTTATTCATGAACTTGCACATGTACTTGATTACCTTGGCGGATCAAACATCATGCCCGGAGCACAGCAGCCTTTAAGTATGGAAACAAATATTCCCCTTGAGCACCTTGATCATCCCGAAGAATACGGCAAATGGCTTGATTATCTGTCTGAGAAGTTTGATGTTATTTTAGATGCAGATGATACTATTGTATCCTATCTATATAAAAACGGCATGCTTATCAAAGGTTCTATTATTTCAGGCGGCAATGAAATGCTCATGAAAACCAAATCAGAGCAGATATTCAGATTCCTCTCGGAAAACAGCCGGGAGATTGACATACTTATCCGTGAACGGGAAGGCTATATCGGACCGCAGGACAAAAAATAGGTTTAAGGTGTGAGGTGTAAGGTTTACGGTAAAGAATTTTAAATATACTAAAAAAATGACGAATGACGAGTTACGGATCTTTGTGGCGGGATTCTTTTTTTGTTCGTCCTTCGTTCACTCGATATTCGTTATTCGATTGTTCCTGGTTTAACTTTGAGCCTTACGCCTTAGGCCAAAATCATACATGTGCTGTTCATCTGTCATTTTTTTGACGAATATAGCTGTTCCCATAAAGATAAATCTTATCAAATTAACCTGAATAACTTAATTAATACACAAAAAATACTAAATATTATTAAAACAACTTAAAATGACATATTTTTCGTCTGCATGGCAAGATAATTGCAAATAACCCTTCATGTAGATTCCTTCCAGCTTTATCTTCTACAGATACAAATTAATGCTTTTATGTTTTAAAACCAAAAAGAAGACGGAGGGTTTTAAAAAATGCAAGTATATTGTAGTTATCATCCGACGAAACCGGCATTATGGGAGTGTCCTGACTGTAACGAATGCTATTGTGGAAATTGCATATCAAAACGTAATGTATCTCAATATGGAAAAAAGAAGATCCATTATTTCTGTCCGAAATGTAATGTCCAGGCAAACCGAATTTCGATAGGCAACAGTGTTACACCCTTTTGGAAAAATCTCCACAAGATATTTATCTATCCTTTCCATCTGAGATCAATCATACTTCTCCTGGTGCTCAGCATTGCCACTGCTATTTTTACAGGAGGAGGACTTATTAGCTTATTGGTGAATGTGGCAATTTGGGGGGCGCTTATCAAGTATTCATTTGCTGCGTTAAAGGAAACAGCCAATGGAAGACTGACACCTCCTCGTATAACTATGGAGAATATATCCGGCGATTTCCAGATAGTTTTCAAGCAGATAGCTATTTATCTGATAACAGGATTTGTTGCCTATATTATTCTGGCATCACTGGGCATATTCTTGGGAATCCTGTTCATTGGTTTTGCGATCCTGTCACTGCCGGCAATGATAACAGTACTTGTAGTTACTGACAGCCTTATCGCGGCGGTCAATCCTGTGATATTTGTTAAAATGATGTGGAGAATTGGGTGGGCCTATCTGGTGATGTTTCTGTTTCTAGCGTTGACTCTTTCCGCTCCTGCTGTCCTTGGATCTTATATAATAAAGTTTTTACCGGATGGTACACATCTGTTCCTTGTCTCCCTGTCAGAAAGTTTTTATTCAATTATTGCCTATCATTTAATGGGCTATGTAATGCTCCAGTATCATGAAGAAATTGGGTGGGATCCCGAGTATGATGAAGTATTGTCCGAGGATGAAGGTAAGATAGATGAACAAAAACCTGCAGATGAAATCCTTAACCGGGTAGATATGTTTATCAAGGATGGAAATATTGACCATGCCATTGCCTATATAAAAAGAGAGGCAGGAACTGATATCAAGAACCTGGAAATCTCGGAGAGATATTTTAAACTTCTTAAAATAAGACAGGATAACCAAAAACTTGTTGAACATGGCAAATCATACCTGGATCTCCTGATTACGGAAAAAGAATGGGACAGGGCCTGCCAGGTCTACTCTGATTGTCTCGGTGCAGATAATAATTTTATCCCTTCATCTCCTTCTTTATTTAAAATTGGTAGTCTTCTTAATGATAAAGGTAATCCCAAAGGCGCTATTGACGCATACAATCGTTTTGTGAAGTCAGATCCGCAAAACCCGTTGACTCCAAAGGCTTATTTTCTCAGTGCCAATATATTAAACGAAAAACTTAATTTGCCGCAGAAGGCAGCCAAAATCCTGAATGCTGTTATTAAGAAATATCCGGGAAATGATATTGTACCTCATGTTCAGAGCTATCTTAAAAAGATGCAACCCAATATGGCAGCCTGATTGGGGTGATTTACTTTTAATGGATAAATGCATAAAAAGGAGCTGATTACAGATGTTCATTCTCCCGTTATCAGGAAAATTATCCAGACGCAATCCTCCATATGTAACCATAGGTATAATCCTGTTGAATGTGATGATATTCTTTATTTTTCAGTCCGGTGATGGTGAAAAATATGCACATGCAATGGATTATTATTTTAAATCCGGACTGGCCAAAATAGAGGTTAAAAAATACCTGGAATACTCTGCATTACTTGCAGGAGATAATAATGCCTTATCGCAAAATATTGAAAAAAGTATTTCGGATGAAAAAGAACTGGATCTCCATTATCAAAAAATGCTGGGGGATGATACTTTCATTATAAAACTAAGGAGTGAACAGATTATTGTCACTGACGATTCGATCTATCCGGAGTGGAAGAAACTTAGAACAGAATACGATACTCTTCTTTCCGGAGTTGTTTTTTTGAGGTATGGTTTTACCCCGGCCTTTATAAATATTCCATCTGTTATTGTGCATATGTTTTTGCATGGCGATTTCATGCACCTTCTGGGGAATATGATTTTTCTATGGCTTGTCGGTTGCGTCCTGGAGCTGGGCTGCGGAAGGAAAATGTATACAATCATATATTTGATAGGCGGTCTATGTTCAGCAGGTTTATTTTATCTTATTTATATGAACAGCACAGTCCCCTGTATTGGTGCGTCGGGTGCGATTTCAGGACTCATCGGAGCTTATACTGTTTTATACGGAAAAAGAAAGATAAAGGCGTTTTACTCTCTGGGCTTTTATTTTAACTATGCATTGGTCCCGGCGATTATTCTTCTCCCGGTGTGGGTAGGGAATGAGCTGTTCCAGTTACTTTTTGGCGGAATCAGCAATGTGGCATACGTGGCCCATATAGGCGGTCTCTTGAGTGGCGCAGGACTCGGTTATCTTGATCTCAAATTTACTGACACGGTTAACGACAAAGTCTTTGATGAAGATCCCAGGGATAAGATTCCGGGTATTTTAGAGGAGGCTCTCCAGTTGGTAGGAACTTTGGATATGGATAAGGCGAGACCTCTGGTTGAACAGATCCTGGAAATCGATCCGCAGAACCGTGAAGCACTGATTCTGCTCTTCAATATTGATAAATATAATCCAGGGAGAGATCGTTTTCAGCTGACCTCCAACCGGCTATTAACTCATCTGAGCAGCGACAAAGCGGCGTTTGATCTGCTCTATAAATACTATAGTGAATATTGCAGTATCTCCAAACCTCCCAGACTTAATTTATCACTATTATCCGGGATTGCATCAGTCTTCGCCGTACATCAATACCTGAAGGAGTCAGAACAGATTATGGCCCTGCTTATACGTAATAAACCGGGCTATGAGAAAATCCCTCATGGCATCCTGTTGCTTGGACGGGCGTACCTTAAACAGGGGATATCAGACAAAGCAAAAAAATGTCTTGAAATTATATGTAAAAAATATCCCGGCTCTGTTGAATCAAAGACCGCAAAGATCTTGCTGGAGAAGTGTTAATAACAGGATTTCCTTATTTATAAATCTCCTCATGATAACATTTCCATTTACGGTGAATCCATAACCATTGTTCCGGTAATTCACGGATTGCCTTTTCAATGATATCATTCTGGCGATTGGTAGCTTCTGTTATATCCATCCCCTCGATATTCAATTCCGGGAAAAAGACAATTTTATGCCTGGTTATATCTTTTGTTCTGAAAATAAACATGGGAACGATCGGGATATTATATTTTGTTGCCAGGGTATAGATTATCGAGATGGTAGATGTCTTTTGATTAAAAAAGAGACAGGGTATTCCTTCACTAAGTTTGGCTTTCCTGTCTGGAAAAATGACAAGATCTTCACCCTTTTTCAGGTTTTTAATGGCCGGTCGGAGGCCGTTATCCTTATAAAGTATGTTTACTCCAAACCTTTCATTATATGCGACCCTTTTTTTTTCAAGAAGAGGATTGTCTATTGCCCGGACAATAAAGTTAAGGCGATTGAATGTGTCTGCAAAAAAGAGATGAGCGTATTCCCAGTTCCCGAAATGGGCACTTAATAAAATTACTGAAGGATTCTTTTTTTTCGCGGCAGTTAAATGTTCTTCCCCTTCCACTTGAATACGACTCTTTATATTATCCAGGCGGCTTTTTGTTAGTCCCACCAGACGTATCCATTCAAAACCGGTGATGACCTGTTTCATAAAGTAGGAACTGGCAATTGCTTTCAATTCTTTATCGTCTTTCTCATCACCATAGGCAAATTTTAAATTTATCAACGCGATTTTTCTATGATGCCAGTCAATCAGGTACCAAAAATACCCAAAACATTTTCCTAAAAACAACCATATTCTCAGGGGTATTATCATGGATATGGAATGAAATAATAAAATGAGTAGATGAACAATACGATGACCAATGTTCGGGTTTTGAGTTTTATTCATGTTTTTTTCTTCTTGGATAAAAATTCAATAAGTTTAAAATATTTTATAAATAATAATTAAATATTTAGCTGAAAATAGCAAGGAATAGATACGGTGTACGGTATTCTATATTTTACTCATCTTATCCTTCTTACCCATCATGCCGAAGGGTTTGAAGTCCATAAGGAAGAATGGCCTGTCTATTTTTGTTATTGTAAGAGGACAATGAGGGAACTTGTCCGGACAAAGGACCGCAGTTGGTTTATTGATTATGTGTATTTCCTTTTCCTTGCCCAGGGCAAATTCTGCTTCTCCTCCAAGATCACTCAGGTTATCCGGGTCAGAGCCGAGGAAAAACAAAACCTCTGGCATGGGGTTTGCCCGGATTTCTCCCGATTTTACCCGGAGCTGCATAAGTCTCTAATTCCAGTTGAATATCAAAACCGAAAAAATCCTGGCCAAGTTTCAGCCCCTGTCTGTAGAAATCCGGTCGGGACTCTTTAAATTCGAGGATTTTTACATATTTTGAGTATTTCTTTTTAGGCATTGGCAGGTGTCTCCTTTATTTATTCAAAGACGGATGCTTTGGCGGTTTCACAAAGAATAAACAGAGCAAACCTATTGTCATAAGAATTGACGCGATTTTCCAGAACGGAAAATAACTTCCTGTCATATCTCTTATCTGTCCACAGATAGGAGCACCCGCACTCCCTATCAAAGTACCGACAGGTGAAGTAATTCCCGAGATTCTGGGGAAGTTGGATACACCGAAATAGTTAGGAATCAGATTCATCATGGCAACAGCATTAATCCCGGCTCCCATGCCGGCGAATATAGCATATGTATAAACAATGATCCGGGAAGTGTCAGCAAAAACCATTAGAATGTAGCTTATTATACTTGCGGTACATCCGATTAATACAAGGTTTCGCAAACTGTATTTTAAACCTGCAAAACCAATGAACATCTGCCCCAGGACCATCACAAGCGATATAAGGCCTATGAATAGACCTGCCTCTGTTCTGGGAATACCCAGATCATTCAGAAAAGAGTATCCATGAGCCATTATAGCCCCTACAGTAAACCAGTTCAGGATATTAAAGATCATAAGAAACCACATGGTCCGGGTTTTAAAGGCTTCTCCTACTGTGAAATCCACCGCTGTTCTGTATCCCACAGATATACCCGTGTCTTTTGTCATTTCAGAATTGTTGTTAACCGGTTTTAGCGGAATTTGATTATCCGGAACCTGCCCTAATTCCTGGGGAGTATTTCTCAGGAATATACCGGGCACAAGCAACGCAAAAATAAAATATACAGGAATAATTGTTATATAAGTGGAACGCCATCCAATTTGACCTATTGCCCATGTCACTACAGGAACCATGATGATTCCTGCAACTCCCATAGCCATCATACTGACACTGAGAGCAAGTGATCTTTTTTTGGAAAACCAGTTGTTGAGTAATGTTGTAATTGCCAAAACTCCGCCAAGTGATATACCTGTTGCGACGACTACGCCGTTTACCAGATACAGATGCCATAAAGAATTGACGTTTGCCAGAAGATATATTGCGATTATTGTTATTGCGCTTCCAACGATTATGCAGATTCTTGAGCCATATTTTCCAATAAAAAATCCGCTGAAAGGGGTTACAAAAGCCATAACTATCATATTTATAGTCAGAGCAAAGGACACATCTCTATACTTCCAGCCATATTCATTTATCCATTCAGGCAGAAAAAGAGAAAAAGTCTGCAACATTAGGGTTATGGTGAACATGAAGATTGAGGCGACAATTACGTTTGTCCAGCCGTAAAATCCATCCGATGATAAAGACTTGAAACTCATAATAGATTACCTCCGTCAAAGTAAAAGTATTTAATTTCCACCTCGTGCCTTTTTAATAATTTTAACTTTTTATGACTTTCATATTAAGTGCTGCAGCCATGAACGCCTTTGTATAATCTTCCTCCGGATTATTAAAATTTGTTGTGTCGGTCCCTGTTCCACGATCCGTCCTTTACACATTACCAGAACATAGTGGCTCAGGGCACGTATTACCGTGAGATCATGGCTTATAAACATGTACGTAATATTGTGTCTTGTCTGTAGGTCTCTAAGTAAGTCTATAATCTGAGACTGCACTGATCTGTCAAGAGCGGCCGTTGGTTCATCCAGAATAACAAATTCGGGTTTAAGGGCGATCGCTCTTGCTATTGCTATGCGTTGACGCTGACCGCCAGAGAACTCGTGGGGAAGACGATCCTGCATTTGTTCATCAAGCCCTACTTCCACAAGTGCTTCGGAAATAATTCTCCTGAGATCGGAATTTCTTTTCCCCGGTTCATGTACTTTAAGTCCTTCGGCTATTATTTCTCCAACGGTCATACGGGGACTTAATGAACCATATGGATCCTGGAAAACGATCTGCATGTGGCGTCTCATGGAGCGGAGCGCGCTGGAATTCATATCATGGATGCTCTTGGCCATGAAGACTATTTTACCAATACTTTTTGTGAGTCGAAGCAGCGCCATTCCCAGGGTGGTTTTATCTGAACCTGATTCAACAACCACACCAAAAGTCTGACCGGCCCTGACTGCTTTTCTTATGCCGAGAGGTATGGAAATTAAACAGGTAAGCAAGACTGTCCATACACCGATAGATATTGATACCGGTAGTTTGCTGATCATTATCCCGAAAAGGGTAGGTATCATGAGGAAGAGTCGGAGAATTAAATAGGCAATCATTATTGTTCCTGTTGAGACAGAAGAAAATAAATTCAACCCGGCTTTAACTATCCTGTTAAAGGATCACCTGTTTTTAGACTATCATGATGTGCCGTTTTTAACTGCTACTGGCATATGATCGGTAGATATATGATCCGTATCCGATATAGTAAGTTTGTTATAGGTAAAGCATGATTTGCTGTCAAGAAAAAGCTATTGACAGGTATTCGGCTAAAAAACATTTGCTTTATAAGTATCATTGAGTATAATTTCAAACTCTAAATAAATTACAAATCTCAACAGGATGAGGACAGTTATGAAAATTATAAAAATTGAGTGTATTCCATTATCGATCGAGTTCATCAAACCGATCGTTATGTCCGGTGGTGCAGTTAATTGGGCTCATACCGTATTGCTCAAGCTCCATACCGATGAGGGAATTACCGGTATTGCGGAATGTGGCGATACCTCGATGTGGTATATGGGCGAAAGCCAGGAATCGATTCTGCACAATGTCGGTAATATTTACGGACCCCAGGTTTTGTTGGGTGAGGACCCGTTTAAAATCGAAACCATAATCGCCAAAATGGATAAAATAGTATACCGCAACTACCATTCCAAAGCCCTGGTCGATTACGCCCTGCATGACCTGGTGGCTAAGGCGATGGGAGTACCGCTTTACCAGTATCTTGGTGGCCGCGCCAACGAAAAGATTGAACTGGCTTATGTGATGTCTTCAGGAACACCGCAGGAAGTGGCCGATAATGCGCGCAAGCTGGTCAGCGTGGGCTACAAGGGTCTCAAACTAAAAGTCGGCCATAATATTATCGAAGAAGATGTCGAGATGGTTGCCGAAGTACGCAGTGCGGTAGGAAACAGCGTGAATGTCATGACCGACACCAATGGCGGCTGGGATTATATGCGTGCCCTTCGGTTCCTTAAACAGGTTGAAAAATATGATGTTTTCCTGTCAGAGCAGCCCATTCCCCGCTGGGATATCGACGGACTGGCGCGTTTACGCCGCAAGACATCAGTTCCCATCTTTGCTGATGAAGCAGCGGCAGAGCTGAATGACCTGGTTAAACTGGCGCAGCGGGATGCTATTGACGGATTTTTCCTCAAGGTACCCAAAGCCGGAGGTATCCACAAATCCAAAAAATTCGTGGCCGTTGCCGAAGCAATGGGATTGAATGTCATGACCGGATGCATGATTAATTCCGGTCTGGGCGCCGCGGTGGAAGCCCATTTCTTATGCTCCACGGAATGGCTGGGAAGGATTGAACAGGAATCCATTGGACCGCTAAATATGCACGATCTGATGGAGACCGATGGCGGCCCGATTCCCAACGACCTGGGATTGAGTTCACCCCGATATGAAAAGGGCTATCTCTATCCGCCTGAAGGCAATGGCCTGGGAGTTGAATTGAATCAGGATGCTGTTGATAAATATGCATCACAGGGAAAGATCCCGATAATTGTCGGTGAATAATCATCGGCAGGTACATATATGTTTCAGCCGGATAGGGATCCTGATATTGTTATAATTTTTTGATATTCTTCTTTTAATACATTAGTCACGGATATTCTTATTTGTTTAACTATGCTTGAACCTGATAAATGCTGATTATTTTTAATTTCCTCGAATGGAATCGGTCTTTTTAATGTTGTTACTGGTATAAAATCAATTGCCAGCCAATAGGAGTCAGAGGTACTATCCGGATAGGCAGTGTTCTTAACTTTCATAATCCCGAATATTTTTTTCCCTGCAGCGCTGCTGTACCAAAGGGCCAGGTCTCCTTTCTTCATTTCTGATATGTTTTTCTTTGCCGCATTACCACGAATGCCGTAAAGGCTAAAAACACCAGCCATTAATACATCTTCCCATGTACGGGTTTTAAACGGTGAACGTACAAACCAATATTTCATTATTCAAGCCCTTGCCAAATGTAATAAAAGGCTTCAGGAAGAATCGGTTTTATCCGGTTAAGGCGGTTATATGGTTCTGGAAGGATAGTTTCTTTTAAGAGTTCGATTTTATCATCACTATATTTATCTTTACTAAAATCAAAGGTCTTTTCCTTTAGTAGTAGATTGGAGATGCAAAACACCTTAGCAGCGGTAATTTTTGCTTTTGAATCTATACTAAATTTATCGTTGAGAAGATGGCTGTTAATTCTTTTTATTCCGTCCTGAAGATAATCAGAAACAGCATTATTTTTATATCCCTTTAGTTGAATTTGAAGCAGAGCAAGACAGGTGTCAATTGAATCCTGTAAAACATCTGCTTTTTTAAAAATGCCATCTCTATAACTGTTTTCTTTTTCAAATGTCGCATTATATGAATCAAGAATATTTTGATGGTTTGATGCAATATCAAAAAGTTCCCCTATATCATAGAGTTGTTTTACTACCTGCATTACCATGCTGTTATCTTTTTCTGTTACAAATTGAACGCCTATAGTATTTGGGGCGAAAGCAGTTAGTTTATCGCCAATTAACCCTTCAATGGTTGGAACTTTTACTGATAATTCAGCTTCTGTTTCGAAAACAGCGGTTTTTATCAGTTTTGTTTCAACAAAAGGAATATATGAGGGGGCATCCAGAACAACATCAAGAAGAACGTACTCTTCCTTCCCGGATAGAGAAGAATTATAAAAAAACTTATAATGCCGGCGGTTAGGTAAGCCTCTATAACCTCTCTCATTTTCTTCAATCCGTATAAATGGAGTATTTCCGGGAATTGTTTTTAATTTATCTTTAAGCTCGGTCTCCTTGCCACCATAAATAATATCAATATCAATAGAAAGCCTATTTATTTTGGGAACATATAAAAGAAGGCTGGTTCCGCCTTTAAAGATAAAATTATCTTCCAGTTGAACAAGATATCCAAGCATGGCAAAGGCATGGACAGTTTTTTCAAATAATATTGGATCACCGGAAAGTTCTTTAGATTTGGTTATAAGCCATTTTTCAGTAAAATACTCCGATTTTAGTAGCTCCTGCATCAATCAACTATCTCC